>NZ_JBDPMI010000025.1:0-127735 GCF_039871555.1 Streptomyces sp. B5E4 | reverse complement strand
ACCCCACACCGGCCCCCCACCCCCGCAACCGGCCCTCCGCCGCCCTATCCCCCTCTCGCGCGCCGCAGCGCCCCGTCCTTCCCCGCCTGGATCTCCCCGTCGAACCGGGCGCCCAGTGCCGTGAGTTCCCGCACGGTACGGCCATACGCCCCCGCGAGGTCGTGCCGCTCACCGGGGTCCGCCCCGATGTCGTACAGCAGCGGTGGGCGCGGCTCGCCCGGCTCGGGCTGCAGGCCGTTCCGGCGGCCCGGGAGATGGAGTTTCCACCGGCCTCGGCGAACGGCGTTGAGTGTCCAGTCGTGGTAGTGGTAAAGCACGCGCTCCGCAACGCGCCTTCCCGACCAGGTCGCCGACAGGTCGATACCGTCCATCGGCCGGTCGTCGGGGAGTTCGCTCCCCGTGACCGCCGCGACCGTCGGCACGACGTCGGTGAAGCAGGCGGGGTCGTCGTAGGTGGTGCCTGGCCCGATATGCCCCGGCCATTGCGCGAAGAACGGCATGCGGATGCCGCCTTCGAAGGTGTATCCCTTGCCCGCCCGCAGGCCACCGGTGCCGTGCTCGTCGGGGCCGTTGTCGCTGGTGATCACGACGAGCGTGTTCCCGTCGAGTCCACAGGCCCGGAGTTCTCCGAGCACGCGCCCGATGTGGAAGTCGGCCTGCTGGACGAGGTCGCCGTACGGCCCCGCCTTCGACGATCCCCGGAATCGCTTCTCCACGTAATACGGCTTGTGCGCGAGGGTGTACGGCAGATAGAGGAAGAAGGGCCGGTGCCGGTTCCGGCGGACGAAGTCGATGGCGCGATCGGTGTGACGCCGGGACAGGCCGGTCTGCTCGTCCCCTTCGAGCCAGTCGACGATCCCCGCACCGTCGTAGACCGGGAACGGTACGTCCATGGTGAAGCCCGGTATGCCGAAGAACTCGTCGAAGCCGTGGTGCAGCGGATGGAGCCGAGGGCGCTGGGCCGGGTCGCCCAAGTGCCATTTGCCGAAGATACCGGTGCGGTATCCGCGTGCCCCGAGGATCTCGCCCAAGGTACGTTCGCAAGCGGACATGCCGTCGGGGGCGCCCGGCCCCGGGGCCCAGGGCAGGCCGACGCGTTGCGGGTGCCGGCCGGTGAGCAGTCCCGCGCGGGCCGGAGTGCGGACCGGCCCCGGGGAGTACATCTGCGAGAACGTGACTCCCCTGGCGCCCACGCTGTCGATGTTCGGCGTCTCGATCTTCCGTGAGCCGAGCCGGCTCACATCGCCGTAGCCGACGTCATCGAGCATGATCAGCACGACGTTCGGGCGTACGCCCCTGCCGGCGTCCCGCTTGCGGACCGCGGCGCCCGCCCGGGTCCCCGCCGCGGCCACCGCCGGCCCGGTGCCGGCGCCGAGGACTGCACGTCGACTCGGCCGGTGCATTCCGGTCACGACTTCGGATCCTCACGGATGGGCGACAAGTCCCCGAAAGCTACGTCGGCGCACACGCGGCGATCGTCATCCCGCGAGCGGCACTCCGCCTCCGTCCCGCGACGCACCCGCGCAGGGGGCGTACGTCGTCGTGCCGCACGGCCGTGAACGCTCCGGGCCCCCGTCCCGTACCCGGGAGAAAGCGCGTACTTCCGTACGTGCCCCATCGGAATGAGAACCGGAGGAACCATGCACCGCACCTTGATGTCCCCGCGGCGTAGACGCGCCCCCGCCCCGGCACTCGCCCTCCTCGGTGGCCTGCTCGCCGTCGGCCTGGCGGTCCCCGGCGTGGTCCCGGCCGCCGCCGCGGGTGACGACCAGCCGCCGCAGACGCCCGCCGCTCCGGCCTTCGTGGACCGGACCGGCACGAGCGTCACCATGGAGTTCGGCTTCGGGGATCCCACCATCCCTCCGGACGACGTCGGTGTCACCGAATTCCTCGTCAGCAACGGGGAGACGACGAAGGTCGTGTCCGCGGACAGGTGGGGAACCGAGTTCACCGGCCTGCAGCCGGAGACCGGCTACTCCTTCACCGTCCGGGCCCGCGACGCCGCCGGCAACGTCTCCGGGACGAGCACGGCGGGCACGATCTCCACCGGTGTCGACCCCGACACCGAGCCCCCGTCGCCCGTGACCAGGATCCAGCCCGAGGAGGTGGCGGACGGGGCCCACTACGTGTGGTGGAGCGGCGCCCGTGACAACGTCAACTTCCCGCGGGGGCTGCGGTACCGGGTGACCACCGACGGCGGCACCGACCACATCGTCGGCAAGACCTTCTACGGCGACCATCCGAACGTCGGCGACCCGCCGCTGACCGGCTGCACCCTCACCGTCCGGGCCATCGACCGCTCGGGCAACGTCTCGGAGCCGCGCTCGGCCGACTTCTGCTGATCCGCTGACCGGCCGTCCGTGAGGCCGCGGTGGGCGGAGAAGCGGGGAGCACCGCCTCCCCGCCCACCGCGGCTGCGCCTCCCCCGCCCTCGCCCCGACAACGTGCTGATGAAGTGGGCTTTCGGGCTCCTTGCCGGATTTTCCCTCGGCGGGGGTGAGTTCCCCTCATGGATGAAGGAGACGTGAGAACTGCTTCATACAAGGGCACCCCGGGCACTTCACCCCCGTCCCCTGCCGTTAATCTCCGCGCTTATGACCGACCTTGAGATACACCAGCCGGACGCGGACGGCACCGGCGGCCGAGCCGCCGATTCCGCGTCCAAGACCAAGGCTGACGCCGAAGCCGACGGGGGTGACGGGCCCAGCGAGGTCCGCGAAGGCATCCGCCCGGGTGCCGAAGCCGCAGAAACCGCCGAAGCCGGGGCCGAAGTCGTCGCCGAAGCCGACGCCGAAGCCGCCCAAGCTGCCGAAGCCGCGCCCGCCCCACCCGTCGAACGCCTCACGCCCCCCGCCCGCAGCTGGGTCCTCTGGGGCGCCGGCGGCATCACCGTCCTCGTCCTCGCCGCCGATCTCCTCACCCGCGGCTTCAACCACTTCGAGCCGATACCCAGCATCCGCCGCATGGTCAACGTCGACCTGGAAGCCAACCTCGCGACCTGGTGGAACAGCACCCTCCTCCTCTCCGTCGCCGGCGTCGCCCTCGCCGCCGCCCTGCTCAGCGGGCGTGACGCCCGCCCCGGGCGGCTGTCGTGGCTCGGGTTCTCCGCCGCCACCGCGACACTCAGCATCGACGAGACCGTCTCCCTCCACGAACGCCTCGGCGAGGTCGGCAAGTCGTGGAAGGACACCGCGGGGGTGGCGCTGCCGTCGCACGCCTGGGTGCTGCCCGGGGCGATCCTCGCCGTGGCGGGCGTCGTGGTCGCGGTGGTGTGGGCGCGGCGGCTGCCGCGGGATCTGCGGTACGGGCTGCTGGGCGCGCTCGGGGTGTATCTGGGGGGCGCGCTGGTCGTCGAAGCGTTCAACGGCTGGGCGCACAAGAACGACCACAGCCTCACGCTCATGCTCGGCACCCTCGTCGAGGAGGGCCTGGAGATGGGCGCCTGCGTCGTCGCCCTCGCCGTCCTCGGCCGCTACGTCGTCCTGGAGCACGATCCGGTCACCGGCCGGACCTCCGCCTTTCTCCGCACCGAGCGCCCCGAGCGCCCCGGGCGCTCCAAGCGGTCCGGGCGCCCCAAGCGGTCCGGGCGCCCCAAGCGGTCCGAGCGCGCCGTCACCCCGTCCGTTCGACAGGCTGCCTGAGTACGGTCTTCAGCTTCTCCGGCCGGGCTCGCCGCGGGTCGCTCAGGTAGACCTCGTGGTGGTGCCCGGTCATCCGGAGGCCGTTCGCGGCCAGGTACTCGTCGTGGAGCCTGGCCAGCGCCGGCCCTTCGTCGTCGTACGGGCCCACGTGCAGGAGCTGCGCGCTGGTGCCCTCGTGAAGCGTTTCGACGCGGAGCAGGGGCAGCGCGGGCAGGGCGGCGGCGCCCTTCTTCGCGAGCGCCGCCCGCCTCGCCTCCTCGACGAAGTCGTCGGTGATCCACTCCGGCAGGCTGATCAGCATGCGCCACTGCCACGCGCCCTTGTCCCGCGTCACGAAGACCTCCGGGCGGTCCGCCCACCACAGCCCTTCGAGCGGTCCGACGACGAAGTCCCGGCCCAGGGTGCGCTTGCTCGCGAACTTGACCGTGTACGCGACCGAGTACAGCGCCTCGACCGCCTGGGCGTAGGAAGCGCTCGTGTTGGGGTCGCCCTCGCCGTCGACGGCGAGGAAGCGCTGCGCCGGTACGTCGACGACTTCCCAGTCGGTGTTCTTCGGCGCGTAGAACTGCTTGAGCGCGCGCTTGACGTCGTACTTGCTGTCGGAAGAGGGCATGGACCAGCCTAGCCCGGCGGGGCCGTCACGCCGCGGCCGCCGTCCCGAAGGGGTTGTCGATCACGTACCGCCACACCCCGTCCGCTCCCCTGCGGGCGACGTCGGTGGCGGTGCCCTCGATGTGGACGTGCGCCCGGTCCTGCCCGGGCCCGTCGAGGACCCAGTCGACGACGAGCAGCGCGGTGTCTCCGGTGACGTACACGTGCCGCGGCTGGACCCGGATGGGCACGCCCAGCGCCTGGAACTCGGCGTTGGCCGCCACCATCCGCTCCCCCGAGACGCTCGTGCCGGGGCGGGGAACGAAGACGGCGTCGTCGGCGTAGATCCGGGAGAGGGTGTCGGGGCTGCCGGAGTTGAACGCGGCGGCGAAGGCGTACGGGAGCCGCTCGGCGTCGTACGGGCGGAGGGAGTCGACGTGGCCGGGGTGCGGGTGACTGGTCATGGACGCAGCCAAGCCGAGCGCGGCGTGGCTCACCAAACGGAAACCCACGGCGGGGACCGCGAGACCTGGGACGAGGAGCTGATGCCGACCGCCGCCGGGCGCACCCGCCGGCCCGAGCCGGACTGCCCGGTGGAGAGGGCGCTCGCCGCGGTCGCCGGCCGCTGGACGACGCTGGTGCTGCGCGAACTGATGTGCGGCCCGCACTCGTTCGGCGCCCTGCGCGCCGGGCTGCCGGAGATCAGCCCGAAGGTGCTCACCGAGCGGCTGTCCGCGCTGCGCGACCGCGGGCTCGTCGTACAGGAGCGGCTCCCGGGCTTTCCGGTCCGTACGCGCTACACCCTCACCCCCGCCGGGAAGGCGCTGCGCCCGCTGCTCGTGGAGCTGTACCGCACCGGGGCCGAACTGGACCGCCTCCGCGACTGACCCCCGCCCCGCGCCCCCGTACTCACTTCATCCGCGTGGCCCACTCCCGCACCTTGGCTATCCGCTGGCGGATCTGCCCCGGCGTCGCCTCCGCGCTCGGCGGGCCGCCGCAGACGCGGCGCAGTTCCGTGTGGATCACCCCGTGCGGCTTGCCGCTCTGGTGGACGTACGCGCCGACCAGGGAGTTCAGCTCCTTGCGCAGCTCCATCAGCTCCCGGTGCGTGACCACGGGACGCCGGTCGGCGGGCAGTTCGAGCAGGTCCGCGTCCTCGGCCGGCTTCTTCCTGCTGTGTGCGATCTGGCGCGCCTGCCGCTTCTGCAGCAGCATCTGCACCTGGTCCGGCTCCAGCAGCCCGGGGATGCCGAGGTAGTCCTGCTCCTCCTCGCTGCCCGGGTGGGCCTGCATGCCGAACTCGGCGCCCTCGTAGACGACCCGGTCGAAGACCGCGTCCGACTCCAGCGCCTCGAAGGGCAGTTCGTCCTGGTCTCCGGTGTCCTCGTCCTGCTGCTTCTCGGCCTCCGCGAGTTCCTTCTCGCTTTCGGCGTACGGGTCCTCGTCGCCGTCCCGCTTCGGCTTGTCGAGGACGTGGTCGCGCTCGACCTCCATCTCGTGCGCGAAGCCGAGCAGCGCGGGGATCGTCGGCAGGAAGACGGACGCGGTCTCGCCGCGCCTTCGTGACCGTACGAACCGGCCGACCGCCTGCGCGAAGAACAGCGGCGTCGAGATCGTCGTCGCGTACACCCCGACCGCCAGCCGCGGCACGTCCACGCCCTCCGACACCATCCGCACCGCGACCATCCAGCGGTCCTCGGAGTCGCTGAACTCGTCGATGCGTTTCGACGCGCCCGTGTCGTCGGAGAGGACGACGGTGGCGCGGTGGCCGGTGATCTCCTTGATCAACTTGGCGTAGGAGCGGGCGGAGTCCTGGTCAGCGGCGATGACGAGGCCGCCGGCGTCGGGGATGCCGCGCCGGATCTCGGTGAGGCGGCGGTCGGCGGCGCTGAGGACGTTGGGCATCCAGTCGCCGCGGGGGTCGAGGGCGGTGCGCCAGGCCTGGGCGGTGGCGTCCTTGGTCATCGGCTCGCCGAGCCGGGCGGCGACCTCGTCGCCGGCCTTGGTGCGCCAGCGCATGTTGCCGCTGTAGGAGAGGAAGATGACGGGGCGGACGACGCCGTCGCCGAGGGCGTTGCCGTAGCCGTAGGTGTAGTCGGCGGAGGAGCGGCGGATGCCGTCGTTGCCCTCTTCGTAGACGACGAAGGGGATGGGGTTGGTGTCCGAGCGGAACGGGGTGCCGGTGAGGGCGAGCCGCCGGGTCGCGGGCTCGAACGCCTCCAGGCACGCCTCGCCCCAGGAGCGGGAGTCGCCGGCGTGGTGGATCTCGTCGAGGATGACGAGCGTCTTGCGCTGCTCGCAGCGGTTGCGGTGCAGCATCGGCCGTACGCCTACGCCGGCGTAGGTGACCGCGACGCCGTGGTAGCTCCTGCCGACCGGTCCCGCGCTGTACTCGGGGTCGAGGCGGATGCCGATACGGGCGGCGGCTTCGGCCCACTGGGTCTTCAGGTGCTCGGTGGGCGCGACGACGGTGATCTGCTGCACGACGTGGTGGTGCAGCAGCCAGGAGGCGAGGGTGAGCGCGAAGGTCGTCTTGCCGGCGCCAGGGGTGGCGACGGCGAGGAAGTCGCGCGGCTGGGACTGCAGGTAGCGGTCCATGGCCGCTTCCTGCCAGGCACGCAGCTTGCCGGCGGTGCCCCAGGGGGCACGGCCGGGGAAGGCCGGTGAGAGGTGATGAGAGGTGGTGCTCACGGTCTCCGGGTGGGGTCGGTCGTCGCTGGCGGCCGCTCGTCGCCGACCGCGTCAGCAGCCTACCGGTGCCCCACGCGCCACCCACGGCGCGCCGGACGAGAGGAGACTCACACGAACGCGGGGCGGGAGACGTCCGGTTCACACCCCGCCTCGAAGCGGTACGTATCGAAGCGATACGACCCGAAGCGGCGGCTATCGAAGCGTCACGTACCGAAGCGGAACACCTCGACCCGACGGTGTCGAAGCGATACGACGCGAAGCCAGACGACGCCATACGCATCGACGCGCTCTGCCCCTCCGAGCCCGCGCGCCTTAGCCTCAGCCCGGAACCGGCTTCGCCCCCGCCGTCGTACGCAGCCTCCCGGCCACCGCCGCACCGACCAGCGCCACCCCCGCCATCGGCAGCAGCACCGCCACGAACGCACCCGGCTGGGTGTCGCCGCCCGCGCCCAGCGCGCCGTGGCCGACGGCCGCGCCGCCGAGGGCGGCGAAGATGACGCCGGCGACGGCCAGAAGGACGACGTTGGCGAGGCTGTCGGAGAGTTGGAGGGCGGCGGAGTTGGTGCCGGCCTCTTCGGGGGCGGAGAGCTTCAGGAGCAGCACGCTCGTACCGGAGATGACCATTCCCATGCCGTAGCACCCGAAGGCCCACTCGACGGGGACGATCCACACCGGCAGCGACTCCACCAGCACCAGCGGCGCGGTCGCGATCGCCGTGGCCGCCAGCAGCATGCCGATGCGGACGAGCCGCGTCCGGTACGGGTCCAGCCGGGGCCGCGCCTGCGTCCAGGAACCCAGCGCCCAGGTCGCGCCGCCGACCGCCAGACACATGCCGGCCTCGGTCACCGACAACCCGCGCTGGGTGACCAGCATCAGCGGCACGAAGCTCTCCGCGGCGATGAACGACCCCGCCGCGATGCCGCGCATCAGCACGACGGTGGGCAGCCCGCGGGCGGCGACGTACGTACCGCGCGGCAGCAGCACCCGCACCGCCGGCACCAGCAGCGCGGCGCCGACCAGGGCGGGCAGCAACGAGAGCCAGCGCAGGTCCTGCCCCGCGTACTGCAGCAGCCCGCCGCCCGCCGCGATGGCCAGCGCGAGCCGGATGCGGCGCCGGTCGAGGGCGGGCGGCGCGGCGGGGTCGACGGGGCCGCGGGCGCGGCGGCGTATCGCCGGAAGGGCGACGACCAGCGGTACGACGACCAGCGGCGGTATGCCGAGGAAGACCCAGCGCCACCCCAGGTGCTCCGTGACACTCCCGGCCGCGAGCGGCCCCACGACGGACGGCACCACCCACGACGCGGCGAACGCGGCGAGGATCGACGGCCGCAGCCGCTCCGGATACGCGCGGCTCACGGTCACGTACAACGCGACGATCACCAGCCCGCCGCCGAGCCCCTGCACCGCCCGCCCGGCGACGAACGCCCACATCGACTGCGCCGTGCCGGATACCACCAGCCCGACCGCGAACGTGCCGATCCCGGCGGTCAGCGGCCGCAGCGGCCCGCTGCTGTCGCACCACTGGCCGGAGAAGACCATGGCGAAGAGCGCGGTGGTGTAGAAGGCGGAGAAGGCGTAGGCGTAGAGCCCGATGCCGTCCAGGTCGTGCGCGGCGACGGGCATCGCGGTACCCACGGCGGTGGCCTCGAACGCGATGAGCAGGACGACGGTGACGATCCCGATGCTGAGCGCCCGGTACGGCCGCCGCAGCACGCCTTCGGGAGCGGGCGGGGCGCCGGCGGGGGCGACGTCGGTGTCGCGCGATTCGAGGCTGGCCATGACCAGCAGGGTAAGTCCCCACACCGACAAGAGCCCCTGTCGAAGGTCGCGTACTCCCCGGTCCCTTGGTCCTACGCCCCACCCGCGTCACGCCCGCCCCATTACGTCACCGGTGTGCACGGGCCGTTGCCACCGTGTGACATCCCCCCGCCCCGCATTGAGCGGGCCCCCTCCCCCGCCTACGCTCGTCATCAGCACCAAGGCCGTGTGCCCGAGTGGCTGAGGGGCTCGCCTGCAAAGCGAGTGACGCGGGTTCGATTCCCGCCACGGCCTCAGATCGATGACCAGGCAAAACGAAGGCGGCAACGCACCGGGGGCCGGCCTCTTCGCGTGTCCGTTTCAGTTCCCGTCTCAGGTTTCGACCTGCCGGTCTGCGGTTTCCGTCCCTTCGGGCCGGCCACCACGCGGCGTATTCTCCGGCCGTGGAACTCAGCTTCGAGACGCGTCGGTCCGACTCGCCCTGGGTCGACACCGTGTGGACCTGCACGAGCGAGCAGGTCACGGCGATGACATCGGTCGCAGGGGTGCACTGGGGCCTGGTGTTCTGGCGGCAGGACGGCCGGGCGTACGCGGCCGTCACCGGACCCGAGACCCGGACCGGGACGGCGCCCGTGCCGGAGGGCGCGACCTTCACCGGCATCGAGTTCGCCCTCGGCACCTCGTTGCGGGCCGTGCCCACGCCGGCGCTGGTCGACGGGGGCGTCGAGCTGCCCGACACCACCCGCCGGACGTTCCGTCTGGACGGCGTGCCGTGGGAGACGCCTCATGCCGACGACGCCGAGGCCCTTGTCGGGCGCCTCGTCCGGGCCGGGACCGTGGTCCGTGACCCGCTCGTCGCCGAGGTGCTGCGGGGTCACCGCCCGGCCGTCTCGGGGCGCACGGTCGAACGCCGGTTCCGCGCCGCGACCGGGCTGACCCAGGGGGCCGTCCGGCAGATCGCGCGGGCCCGCACCGCGGCGGAGCTGCTGGCGCTCGGCGTCCCGGCCGCTTCCGTCGTCGCCGGGCTCGACTACTTCGACGAGCCGCACCTGGCCCGGGCGCTGCGCTCCTATGTCGGACGCACCGCACGGCAGTTGCGCGAGGGCGCCGGCGGTGCGATCGCCCTCCATCCGGATCAGCGCCTGACGTCGTAGATCAGTTTGAGGATCCCGTTCGAGTAGCTCTCCGACTCCCGCAGCGTCAGCATCTGCTTGTCGCGGTCGGCCCGGCCGAACAGGCTCTTCCCGGCACCGAGCAGCACCGGGAAGACGAGCAGGTTGTACTGGTCGATCAGGTCCGCGTCCGACAGCCTCCGGGCCAGCTCCGCGCTCCCGTGGATGAAGATCGCGCCGCCCTCGCCCTCCTTGAGCGCGGCGACGTCCTCGGTCGAGCGCAGGAGGGTCGTGGGCCCCCACCCGTCGACGAGGGCGTCCTCGGACAGCGTGGTCGACACCACGTACTTGGGCAGCTCCTTGTACTCGGCGTGGTCCTCCGAGCCGGGCCAGACCGGCGCGAACGCCTCGTAGCTGCGGCGGCCGAACATCAGCGCCGTCGTGTCGGCCAGTTCCTCCCCCTTCAGCGACCAGGCTTCCGGCACGAATTCGAGGTCCTTTGCCACCCATCCGCCGCTGCGGTGCTCCTCCCCCGGCCCGCCCCCGGGCGAGTCCACGACGCCGTCGAGCGATATGAAGGCGGTGTAGACCAGGTCACGCATGGTGCTGTCTCCTCATGATCGGGCGAGCTTCCGGAGCCACGCTAGATCGCTGCCGGGGCTGCCGTCTTGGACGGAAACGACAGCGGGTCCGGGCGGCTGCACGCCGGACTCAGTCGCCGTAGGTGAACTCGTCGTACGGGCCCGTCGGGGACGTGGCGAAGTCGGTGACGATCATGATGTCCACCGTGGCCGGGTCCGTGGGGAGGTGGCGGGGGGCCCTGGCCGTGAGGACGGTGGAGGACTCGTGGTCGACGTGCGCGGAGGCGTGGTTGCGGAAGAGAACCTTGGCGTCCTGGGTGAAGCCCGTGCCGTTGACGGTGACCTTGGTGTCGACCCGGCCGCGGGCCGGGGAGATCGAGGTGATCGCCACCGGGGCGGAGGGGCCGTACGCGAAGCGGGCCGCCGGGACGGCAGGAGACGTGCCGAGGAAGTTGGTGACCCGGACGTCGGCGATGCCGGCGCCGTCGGGGGCGTAGGCCGTGAGGGACGTGGCGGAGTCGACGGTGTAGTGCGTGCAGGGCACCGTGCCGAAGTCGACGGCGGTGTTGGTGTCGAAGCCGCTGCCCGTGATCGCGATCTTCGTGCCGCCCTGTCCCGTGGTGGGGCTCAGGCCGGTCACCACCGGGCCGGCGTCCAGCGGCGGGGCGTCCAGCAGGGCGAGGTACGTCGCGTCGGCGTGCTGGTACGCGACCTGGCCCAGGAAGTCCGCGGTGGTCTGATCGGTGAGCGCGGGGTCGTTCGTGAGGTAGTGCGGGTTCACCGTGATCGGGTTGTTCGCGCCGGGCTGGACGTAGACGTTGCCCTTCCTGAACCCGTCGATCACGAGCAGCAGTTCCTTCACCTTGTCGGTCGCCGCCGGCCCCGGGGACGGGTACCAGCCCGTCGCCGTCCTCAGGTTCGACCAGGCCAGCGGGACGAGGTCGTACGCGTTGACGTGGCGCTCGTACTGCGCCCAGGGCAGCGAGTCGACGTAGTCGGCGAAGCCCTGCCCGCCCGCGGTCGGCGCGGCGTACGTGATCAGGGCGAGCTGCGGCGGGTTCGCCGGCCAGTTCCACGCCTGGAGATACGGGGCGAGCATGGTGGCGACGCAGCCGCCGAGGCTGTGGCCGATGACGTAGACGGTGGGCTGGGGTGAGGGCGGGAGGTTCTGCACCAGGGCGGCCAGTTCCTCGGTGATCGTGGCGGTCAGCGGGACCGGCCCGGCGCCCGTCGTGTCCCCCGCCAGCCCCTCCGCGCCGCGCGCCGTCGCGACCTGCGTGAACGCCGCCATCGCGCCCGCCGAGACCGCCAGCGGCGCCGCGCCGCCGGCGGGGGTGAACGTCACCAGCGTGCCGACGTCGAGGTCTTCGAGCATGTCGGCCGGGTTGTCGACGGTGCCGCGGACGACGACCGCGATCTGGTTCGAGCCGTCGGTGTTGAGGGCGACGTAGACGAGGTTGGCGTTGTCCGGGCTGAGGGCGAGCCAGAGCAGTTCCCAGCCGCTGACGACCGTGGAGCTCTGCAACTGCGCCACGATGCCGCGGCGGACACGTGCGGTCTGCTCCGCCACCGTCTCCCCCGAGGGCCGCGGGGTCGCCGCCGTGGCGGCGAGCGCGGCGAGGGTCATGGTGACCTGGGAGCTCAGCGGGGCCTGGGACGTCACGGCGGTGGAGGGGGCCGAGGTCTTCATACGTGCTCCTTGCCTGCGCGGCGTCGGCGTCGGGGCGGGGCGGGGAGGCCCCGGAGGAGCGCGTCTCGGCGGTACGGCAGGTGCGGCGGAGTGCGTACGGCCACGGCTCTTCCCGCGGACCGTATCGCCTCATGATTCACATCACGGGCATTGAGCGCCCAACGCCCCCGAAGGTGCCCCTACTGCACCGCGGCCCACTGCACCCGCCGCCTACTGCACCGCCGCCGACTGCGGCCGGATCGGCAGCCTGCTCACCGGCCGCCCGGTCGCCGCCCGCACCGCCGCCGCGATCGCCGCCGGCGACGTGACCACCGGCGCCGCGCTGGCCGCCTTCGCGCCGAACGGCGCCACCACGTCCCGCTCCTCGATCAGCTTCACGATCCGCACGTCGGGCGCGTCGAGCGCCGTGGGCAGCGGATAGCCGGTGAGGTCGGGGTGGCGGACGATGCCCTTGTTCGTACGGAGGTTCTCCATCAGCGCCGCGCCCACGCCCTGCGTGACGCCCGCCTCGATCCGGGCCGCGAGCTGCCGCGGGTTGAGCACCTTGCCGACGTCCTGCGCGACGGCCATCTCCACCACCCGCACGGCGCCCAGCTCCACGTCCACGTCCACCACCGCGCGCACCGCGCAGAACGCCATGCCCACGAACGCGTCGCCCTGCCCGTTGGCGTCGAGCGGCTCCGTCGGGTGCGGGCGGCACTGGGCGGTGGCCCACAGCTCCTTGCCCTCCAGCGCCTCGGCGACCGTCGTCGACAGCACGCCGTCGTACGACGTGATCTTGCCGTCGGCGATCGTCAGCAGCTCCGCGGACATGCCGAACTTCTGCGCCAGCGGCTGCAGCAGTTGGGTACGGACCATCTTCGCCGCCCGCTCCACCGCGCCGCCCGAGACCCAGGTGTGCCGCCCGTGGCAGGCGGGCCCGGCGGCGGGCTGGTCGGTGTCGACGGGCGCGGTGTGCACCTCGTCGACGCCGAGGACTTCCTGCACGATCTGCCGGGCCAGGGTGGCGAAGCCCTGGCCGGTCTCGACGGCCGCGCAGATCACGGTGGCGACGCCGCCGCTGACGCGGACGGTCGCGGTGGCCACCTCGTCGGCGCCCTCGGCGCCCAGCATGTGCACCATGCCCAGCCCGTAGCCCACGCCCCGGCGCACGACGCCCGGCTCGCCCGCGCCCTCGGGGCCGCCGGGCAGCAGGGCCCGCTCCTCGGGGTCCTCGGGCGGCAGCGGCGCTTCGCGTACGGCGGTGAGGAGTTCGGCGACGGGCGCGGGGCAGGTGACGGTCTGGCCGGTGGGCAGCAGGTCGCCGGTGGCCATCACGTTGCGCGCGCGCAGCTCCGCGGGGTCCATGCCGAGGGCCGCCGCGAGCTTGTCCATCTGCCCCTCGTACGCGGCGCAGACCTGCATGGCGCCCTCGCCGCGGACGTGTCCCGAGGGCGGGTTGTTCGTACGGACCACCCAGCCGTCGACGAACGCGTGCGGGACGACGTACGGGCCGCAGGAGAACGACACCGCGGCGGCAAGGGCGTCGGCGGAGGTGTCGGCGTAGGCGCCGCCGTCCATCAGGATCTGCGCCTCGACCTTGACGAGCTTGCCGCGGGCGTCGGCGTGGTGCCGGTAGCGCAGCAGGGTGGGGTGGCGGTGGGCGTGGCCGAGGAACGACTCCTCGCGGGTGGCGAGGAGCTTGACCGGCGAGCCGGTGCGCAGCGCGAGCAGCCCGAGGGGAAGCTGCATGGAGCCGTCCTCGCGGTCGCCGGTGGCGCCGGGGACGCCGGTGACGACGACCTTGACCCGGTCCGCTGCCAGGCCGAGGCAGGCGGACACCTGGTCGCGTACGGAGTGGGGGTCGGTGGCGGCCGCGTAGATCTCCACGCCGCCGTCGGGGCGCGGCACGGCGAGACCGGCCTCGGCGCCGATGGGCGCGGGGTCCTGGCGGCCGATGCGGTACGTGCCCTCGACGACGACCTCGCCGGCGGCCCCCGGGTCGCCGAAGCGCAGGGGAATGTGCCGGATCAGGTTGCCGTCGGGGTGCAGGGGCTCGGCCTCGAAGGCGGCCTGGGGGTCGGTCACGGGGTCGAGCAGTTCGTACTCGACGGCGATGGCGGCGGCGGCCAGCCGCGCGGTGTCGGGGTGGTCGGCGGCGACGGCGGCGACGGGCTCGCCGTGGTGCCGGACGATGTCGTGCGCGAAGACGGGCCGGTCCCGTACGCCGCGGCCGTGGTCGGCGGCGTCGGGCAGGTCGCGGTGGGTGACGACGACGCGGACGCCGGGCATGGCCTCGGCGGCGGAGGTGTCGACGGAGACGATCCGCGCGTGCGCGTGCGGGGAGCGGTGCAGGGCGGCCCAGAGGAGGCCCTCGGCCCACAGGTCGGCGGCGTACGGGAACGTGCCCTCGGTCTTGGCGGCGAGGTCGGTGGGGGGGAGCGAGGCCCCGATCCCGTGGGCCTCGGGGCCGCCCGGGGGGAGGGGGGTCGTCGCCGTGTGCTCCGAGGAGGGGGTCACCGGGGGCCTCCCTCGTGGGGGTTCGGGGGGCGGGGCGGGGGCATGCGGACCGTGTCGGGAGCGGGGTGGGCACCGCCTTCGCCCGGTCCCGCCTGCTGCGGGATACGGACGCGCTCGGCGTCGTCCTCCGGGTCCGGGGCGCGGCGGCCCGCGATGACCTCCTGGACGGCGTCGAGCACGGCGCGGTAGCCGGTGCACCGGCACAGGTTGCCGCTCAGCGCCCGGCGGGCCTCCAGGTCGCTCGGCGAGTGGTTGCCCTCCAGCAGGTCGTGCACGGTCATCGCCAGGCCCGGCACGCAGAACCCGCACTGCACCGCGCCCGACGCGGCCAGCGCGCGCTGGACGTCGGAGTGCACGCCCTGGTCGGCCAGGCCCTCGACCGTGCGGATCTCGGCGCCCGCGGCGGTCGCGGCCGGCACCAGGCACGCCGCGACGAGCCGGCCGTCGACCTTCACCGAGCACGCGCCGCACTCGCCCTGCGAGCAGCCGTCCTTGGCGCCCGCGAGGCCCAGCCGCTCGCGCAGCACGTAGAGGAGGGACTCCCCGATCCACGCGCCGGTGACCGGGCGGTCGGCGCCGTTGACGCGCAGCACGTACGACGCGAGGGGGTGTTCGTCCGCCGGCAGGGCGGAGACCGGGGCCGGGGCCGGCTCGGCCCCGGCAGGGGCGGCTTCCTGCGCCGGATCGGCCGGGGCCGCCTCGTCGGCCCGGTCGGTCTGCGGCGGCCGGGGTACGTCCTGCGCCTCCGGCGCGTGCTCCCGCGCGTCGCCGTCCGGCTGCCCGCCGCCCGCGGAGCGGTCGTGCAGCGCGTACTCCCCGGAGTCCTCCGGCAGGTCGTCGGGCGCGGTCGGGATCGCCCAGCCCGGGGACGTGTCGCCGTCCTGCGGCACCGGGCGCCAGGCGCTGATCTGCCCCTCGTCGGGGGGGCCTTCGCGGTCGGCCGGGTGCGGTGCGGGGCCCGGGGGGACCTCGCCGTACGGGCCGTCGCCGGCGTCCGCGTGCGCGGCGCCCGGCCACGTGCCCGTACCCGGGTCGTGGTGCGCCGGGTAGCCCGGGTCCGCCCACCGCTGCGCACCGCCGTCGGGGCCCGCGTCCTGCCGCAGTCCGTACGCACCCTGCCCGCCGCCCGGCGCGCCCTGCGCGTACCCTCCCCCGCCGGCTACTCCCCCGCCGGCTACGCCCTCACTGGCGGGGGTGCCCCCACTCTCACCGGCGGGGGAACCCCCATTGGCCGCCGCGCGCCGGCTCTCCGCCACCGCGCGCATGCCCGCCTGTCCGAAGCCCCCGGCCCCGGACCGCCGGGGCTGACCCGGGCCGTCGCCGTGACCGTCGCCCCGGCCGGGCCCGGCCGCTTCCGGCCCGTATCCGTACGCCTCGCCGTGCCCGTACCCCTCCGGCGCCTCCTGGGCCGTCTGCCCGCTCAGCCCCTCCGGGATCTGGAACTGCCCCGTCTGCCCCGGGTCCGTCGCCGGGACCGCTATCGGCGGCGGCACGTACCCGTGTCCCGGCGCCGCCAGCGGCACGCCCGCGTCCGCCTCGGGGAACGCCTCCGGCGGCAACTGCACGAACGCCGTGGCGTCCGGGTCGCCGTCCGCACCCTGCGGCATCGGCTGCCAGCCCCCGGTGCCGTACTGCGGCTGCTGGTCGTCCACATGGTCACGGCTCACGACAGCGCCCTCCCCAGTGCCCGGCGCGCGAGCGCCGACACCGTACGCCGCAGGTGCAGCGCGGCGGCCGGCAGCCGCGGCGGCTCCTCGCCCTCCGGACCCGGCGGCGGGTCGGGGATGCACGCGGCGGCGACGTACTCGCCGAAGGCGGCCAGCGCCTCCGGGGGCAGCCCGCGGTGGCCGTCCCAGTCCATCAGGCCCGCGACCCACTGCTCGGCCTCCATCGGCCGCAGCGGCGCGGGCGCCACCGCGCCGACGGCGCACCGCACCGAGCGGCGCGCCGGGTCGAGCACCAACGCGACCGAGGCGACCGCGCGCCCCGGTCCCGTACGCCCGGTGGCCTTGAGGAACACCTGCGGCGCGTGCAGCAGCGGCGCCCGCACGAACGCGATCAGTTCGCCGGTGCGCAGCATCTCCACGCCGGCGAGCAGATGGCTGACCGGGATCTCGCGGTGCCCGCCGGCGGGCTCGGCGATCAGCACGGTGGCGTCGAGCGCGGCGAGCACCGGCAGTGCGTCGCCGGTGCGGTCGGCGGAGGCGATGTTGCCGCCGAGGGTGCCCGCGTTGCGCACCTGCGGCGGGCCCGCGGCGCGCGCGGCGGCGGCGAGCGCGGGGATGAGCGCGGCGAAGTCGGGCCGCCCGATGCGGGCGTGGGTCAGGCCGCTGCCCAGGAGGGCGGCGCCGTCCTGGTAGTGCCAGCCGCGCAGCTCGCTGATCCGGCCGAGGCCGACGAGCGCGGAGGGGCGCAACAGGCCCGCGTTGACGGCCGCCATGAGGTCGGTCCCGCCGGCGACGGGCACGGCGGCGGGCATGGCGACGAGCGCCGCGACCGCTTCGTCGAGCGAGTCCGGCAGCACCACCGTCTGCGCGGCCTGCGGTGCATGAGTGGTCAACCCGGCTGCCCCTTCCGCAGTGTCCCCCAGGAGTTCCGGCCGTTCCGCCGTACGGTACGGGCTCCCGGCCGGGACGTGGCAACTCTGGCACATCCGTCACGGTCCGGGGCCGCCTCCGGCGGCGCGGAAGAACACGAGCGTACCCCGCTCGGCACCCAACTCGCGGGCCCGGATCGGGACCTGGCCGGTGCCGCGTGGGGATTGTCACTCTTCGGGGAGGCTTGTACGACTTCCGGGGCAGCCGCCGGCTCACACGATCGGGGGCGGTCCTTCGATCGGGCGTCCGAGCACTCCCGGACGCTGCTGCCACGGCCGCGGGCCGCCGGGCGGGCGGTAGTCGACGCCGAGGGCGTCGAGGCGCGCGTAGTGCTCCTCCATGCGGGCCGTGAAGCCGGCGAAGTCCCGCTCGGCGGACGGCGGCAGGGCGGACCAGGCGACCTCGGCGAAGGCGGCGAGCCGCGGATAGACCTGGTAGTCGAAGCGCTGCGGGCTCTCCAGCACCTCGCTCCAGACGTTGGCCTGGGTGCCGATGACGTGCTCCGCCGCCGGGCCTTCGAGCTGCGGCGGCACGGGCTCGAAGCGGTAGAAGTCCTCCAGCGTGCGCACCTGGGCGATCGGCACGGGCTCGTCCGGGGCGCCCGATTCGCGGTAGTTGAGATAGACCTGCTGCTCCGGGCACATGACGACGTCGTGGCCGGCCTGCGCGGCGGCGATGCCGCCGGCGTAGCCGCGCCAGGAGGAGACGGTGGCGCCGTCGGCAAGGCCGCCTTCGAGGATCTCGTCCCAGCCGATGAGGCGCCGGCCGCGGTCGGCGAGCCAGCGGTCGAAGTGCCGGATGAACCACGACTGCAGCTCGTCCTCGTCGGCCAGGCCGAGTTCGCGGATACGGGCCTGGGCGGCCGGCGAGGACTTCCACTGGTGCTTGGGGCACTCGTCGCCGCCGACGTGCACGAACGTCGACGGGAAGAGGTCGAGCACCTCCTCGAAGACGCCCTCGTAGAAGCGCAGTACCTCCTCGGTGGGCGCGAGGACGTTCTCCGAGACGCCCCAGTCGCCCCACACGTCGAGCGACGCGGTGTCGACGACGTCGGTGTTGCCGAGCCAGGGGTAGGCGTGGATGGCGGCCTGCGAGTGGCCGGGGATGTCGATCTCCGGGACGACGGTGATGTGCCGGGCGGCGGCGTACGCGACGATCTCGCGGAGGTCGTCCTGGGTGTAGAAGCCGCCGTGCGGACGCTCGTCCCAGATGTCGGAGGCGCGGTGGCCGACCTTGGTACGCGGACGCCAGGAGGCGTCCTCGACGAGCTTGGGGTGGCGCTTGATCTCGATGCGCCAGCCCTGGTCGTCGGTGAGGTGGAAGTGCAGCACGTTGAGCTTGTGCGCGGCCATCAGGTCGAGGTGGCGCAGCACCTCGCGCTTGGTGAGGAAGTGCCGGGAGACGTCGAGCATGAAGCCGCGCCAGCCGAAGCGCGGGGCGTCCTCGATCCGGCAGTGCGGCAGCTCCCAGGTGCGCTCGCCGAGGGGGGCGGTGCGGTACGCCTGCGGGCCGAGGAGCTGGCGCAGGGTCTGCGCGCCCCAGAACAGCCCGGCGGGGCCGCCGCCGGTGAGGCGGACGCCGCCGGGACCGATCTCCAGCCGGTACGCCTCGGCGCCGGCCGTGCCCGCGGGGCGGCCGGCGAGGGCGAGCGCGGGGTCGACGTCGAGGCGGATGACGTCGGTGGCGGTCGCGGTGTCCGCGTCCGCCTCGGCGGCGGGGTCTCCCGGGGCGAGCGGCAGCCCGGTGGCCGCGCCGAGCTCGGCGCGCAGCCACCGGGCGACGCCGTCGGCGCCGTCGCCTGCGGCGAGGACGGTGCCCTGGCCCAGGGCGAAGGTCGCGGTGTCGCCGGTGCGGGCGGCGCTTCGGGGCGCGGGGATGAGATCCATGACCTCATCCTGCCCCAGGACCGCGATTTGGACTAGACCATTCCGGCCGCGGGCGGGGCCGCGGCCGGGCCGGACTACTTCTTCTTGCCGCCGTCCTTACCGCCGTCCTTGCCGCCGCCGGCGCCCATGGACTCGTAGATCTCCTTGCACATGGGGCAGACGGGGTACTTCTTCGGATCGCGCCCCGGGACCCACACCTTGCCGCACAGCGCCACGACGGGCGTGCCGTCGAGCGCGCTGGCCATGATCTTGTCCTTCTGGACGTAGTGGGCGAAGCGCTCGTGGTCGCCGTCGCCGTGCGACACCTCCGGCGTCGGTTCGACGAGGGTGCCGGTGCCGGTTCCGCGTTCGGGCTCGGGGAGAGGAGTGCTCATGGTGGCCAAGGGTACCGACGGCACCGCGGATCAGTTCAGGCTCGGGTCGTCCGGATATGTCGCGACCATGGCCAGCTCGCTGCGCTGCCGCCGCAGCACCGCCCGCCACAGGCCCTCCGGCGCGGGCGAGGACACGTCGCCGGGCTCGGACTCCACGACGTACCACGCGCCGTCGTCCAGCTCCTCCTCCAACTGCCCGGGGCCCCATCCCGCGTACCCCGCGAAGATCCGCAGCGTGCCCAGCTCCGCCGCCAGCAGCTCCGGCGGTGCGTCCAGGTCGACCAGGCCGATGGCGCCGTGCACCCGGCGCCAGCCGAGCGGCCCCTCGCCGCCGGGCACGCCGCCCTTGTCGCCGGGGACCACCGCGAGGCCGAGCGCGGAGTCGAGGGAGACCGGGCCGCCCTGGAAGACCACGCCGGGGTCGCCGGCGAGGTCGGCCCAGTCCTGCAGCACGTCGCCGACGCCGACGGGGGTCGGACGGTTGAGCACGACGCCGAGCGACCCCTCCTCGTCGTGATCGAGCAGGATCACCACGGTCCGGGTGAAGTTCGGATCGGTCAGGGCCGGCGTCGCGACCAGCAACCGGCCCGTGAGGGATGACACCTCCGTCATGCGGACATGATCCCGCAGTTACGGGCGCGTGGGGAGCGGACGGCCGAGGAATACGGCAATGCGCGCACGCACGCCCCCGCGAGGGCCGGCCCCGGCCGCCTCTTGCGACCCAGGGGGTCCGCACCGGCGCGCTACGGGGCGCACGCACCACCGGGGCACCGGAGTCTGCACGCCCCCGGCCGCGGGCTCCGCGCCCCGGAGCCCCGGGCCCTGCCCGCCCCGCACCCGCCCGCGCGAACGGGCCCACCAGCCGCGCCCCGGCGCCTCGACGCTCCCCGCCCGTCACCCTGTGCACCCGTGCGCCGTACGCAGAGTCCCTCCGCGTCACCCCGACGATTCTGTAGCGAATTCATGACGTTCCCCGTCACGCCCCGGCCCGGGGGAGGGGGATGGACGGGGCATTAGCATTTCTGTCTGTCCCAGCCCGTCTCCAGGATCGCGAGCCCCATGACAGCTCCTGACAGCGCCGATGTCCTTCTCGTCCACGGCGGTACGCCCCTCAAGGGCGAGATCCACGTCCGCGGGGCCAAGAACCTCGTGCCCAAGGCGATGGTCGCCGCGCTGCTCGGCAGTTCCCCCAGCCGGCTGCGCAACGTCCCGGACATCCGCGACGTGCGGGTGGTGCGCGGCCTGCTCCAGCTCCACGGCGTGACCGTCGGCCCCGGCGACGAGCCGGGTGAGCTGGTGCTCGACCCGACGTACGTCGAGAGCGCGCACGTCGCGGACATCGACGCGCACGCGGGCTCGTCCCGTATCCCGATCCTCTTCTGCGGCCCTTTGCTGCACCGCCTCGGCCACGCCTTCATCCCCGGCCTGGGGGGCTGCGACATCGGCGGCCGGCCCATCGACTTCCACTTCGACGTGCTGCGCCAGTTCGGCGCCCGGATCGACAAGCGCGCCGACGGGCAGTACCTGGAGGCCCCGCAGCGGCTGCGCGGCACGAAGATCCGGCTGCCCTACCCGTCCGTGGGTGCCACCGAGCAGGTGCTGCTGACGGCCGTGCTGGCCGAGGGCGTCACCGAGCTGTCCAACGCGGCCGTCGAGCCGGAGATCGAGGACCTCATCTGCGTGCTGCAGAAGATGGGCGCGATCATCGCGATGGACACCGACAGGACCATCCGCATCACCGGCGTGGACCAGCTCGGCGGCTACACCCACCGCGCCCTGCCGGACCGGCTGGAGGCCGCCTCCTGGGCGTCCGCGGCGCTGGCGACCGAGGGCGACGTCTTCGTCCGCGGCGCGCTGCAGCGCTCGATGATGACGTTCCTCAACACCTTCCGGAAGGTCGGCGGCGCCTTCGAGATCGGTGACGAGGGCATCCGCTTCTGGCACCCCGGCGGCCCGCTGAACGCCATCGCGCTGGAGACCGACGTCCACCCCGGCTTCCAGACCGACTGGCAGCAGCCGCTGGTCGTCGCCCTCACGCAGGCCTCGGGGCTGTCGATCGTGCACGAGACGGTGTACGAGTCCCGCCTCGGCTTCACCTCCGCGCTCAACCAGATGGGCGCGCACATCCAGCTCTACCGCGAGTGCCTGGGCGGCACCCCCTGCCGCTTCGGGCAGCGCAACTTCCTGCACTCCGCGGTCGTCTCCGGGCCGACCAAGCTGGAGGGCGCCGACCTGGTCATCCCGGACCTGCGCGGCGGCTTCTCGTACCTCATCGCGGCACTGGCGGCGCAGGGCACCTCGCGGGTGCACGGCATCGACCTGATCAACCGCGGCTACGAGAACTTCCTGCAGAAGCTCGCGGACCTCGGCGCCCGCGCAGAGCTGCCGGACGTCCCGGTCGGCGCCGCCGCGGCCGGCTGAGCGCCGCCCGCCCGCCCCGTCCGCGTACGGAGGGAGGGCGGCCGGACAGGCGAAGGGCGGCCGCCCCCGCTGGGTCCGGCCGCCCTCCTTCGTCGGTCTGCGGGCCTTACTTGCCCTTCGCCGCTTCCTTGAGCTTGGAGCCGGCCGTGACCTTCACGCTGTAACCAGCGGGAATCTGGATCGGCTCGCCGGTCTGCGGGTTGCGGGCGGAGCGCGCCTTGCGGTGGGTGCGCTCGAAGGTCAGGAAGCCGGGGATGGTGATCCTCTCGTCGCCCTTGCTGACGACCTCCCCGGCGACCTCGGCGAGGGCGGCCACCACGGCGTCGGCGTCCTTGCGGGTCACCTCGGCGCGCTCTGCGATCGCGGCCACCAACTCACTGCGGTTCATATCTGTCTCCCGTGTTTTCTTGCCATTGAGGCGTGAGATCAAAGCCGATGCTGCCAGGACCCGCTGACAGTCCCCGTAACCGGGTCCCGTGACAGCGCCTCGCGCCCGACTACGCATCCTGCCCTCACCTGCGGCGGAAACGCCAATCCGGCGCCCTGGCGCGTCGTGCACCGCAGCCCGTCCATCCGCACACTTATGACGTACGGGCGGCCCGAAAGCCAGCCGACGCGCCGGGGCCCGGCCCGTTCCCACGCGGGGTGCAGGGGCGGTTACGGCCCGGTGGTGGGCGGCTCTGTCACGCCCGCGGCCTGGGCGGCGTCGCGGACGGCGTCGGCGACCGCGGGGGCCACCCGGTCGTTGAAGACGCTCGGGATGATGTAGTTCGGGTTCAGCTCGTCGCCCTGGACGACGTCGGCGATGGCGCGGGCCGCGGCGATCATCATCTCGGAGTTGACGGTCCGCGAGTGCGCGTCGAGCAGGCCGCGGAAGACGCCGGGGAAGACGAGCACGTTGTTGATCTGGTTCGGGAAGTCGCTGCGCCCGGTGGCGACGACGGCGGCGTGCTCGCGGGCGGCGGCCGGGTCGACCTCGGGGTCGGGGTTGGCCAGCGCGAAGACGATCGCGTCGGACGCCATGGCGGCCACGTCGGCGCCGTCGATGACGTCGGGGGCGGAGACGCCGATGAAGACGTCCGCGCCGCGCACGGCGTCCCTGAGCGTGCCGGTGAGGCCGTCGCGGTTGGTGTTCTCGGCGATCCAGCGCAGCGCACTGCCGGGCGGGGCGTCCACCAGGTCGGCGCGGCCGGAGTGGACGACGCCGTTGATGTCGGCGGCGACGGCGTGCTTGGCGCCCGCGTCGATCAGCAGCTTGAGGATCGCCGTGCCCGCGGCGCCGGCCCCGGACATCACCACGCGCACGTCGGCCAGTTCCTTGCCGACCACCCGCAGCGCGTTGGTGAGCGCGGCGAGCACGACGATGGCGGTGCCGTGCTGGTCGTCGTGGAAGACGGGGATGTCCAGCGCCTCGCGCAGCCGCGCCTCGATCTCGAAGCAGCGGGGTGCGGAGATGTCCTCCAGGTTGATGCCGGCGAAGCCGGGCGCGATGGCCTTGACGATCTCCACGATGGCGTCGGTGTCCTGGGTGTCCAGGCACAGCGGCCAGGCGTCGATGCCCGCGAAGCGCTTGAAGAGCGCCGCCTTGCCCTCCATCACCGGCAGCGCGGCCTTGGGGCCGATGTTGCCCAGGCCCAGGACGGCGGAGCCGTCGGTGACGACGGCGACGCTGTTGCGCTTGATGGTCAGCCGGCGGGCGTCCTCGGGGTTCTCGGCGATCTGCATGCAGACGCGGGCGACGCCGGGGGTGTAGATCATCGACAGGTCGTCGCGGTTGCGGATCGGGTGCTTGGACTGCATCTCGATCTTGCCGCCGAGGTGCATGAGGAACGTACGGTCGGAGACCTTGCCGACGGTGACGCCCTCGATGCCGCGGAGCTTTTCGACGATGGAGCGCGCGTGGTCCGTGGAGGCGGCGGCGATGGTGACGTCGATACGCAGCCGCTCGTGGCCGGAGGCGGTGACGTCGAGGCCGGTGACGCTGCCGCCGGAGGACTCCACGGCGGAGGTGAGCTGGCTGACGGCGTTGCCCCCCGCGGGGACCTCCAGCCGGACCGTGTTCGAGTAGGAGACGCTTGGCGCCGTTGCCATGGCCGTGTGTTCCCTCTTGTGTGGTGAAGCCACGGGGCGCGACACGCCCCGCTGCGGATCGGATCGATGGTCGCACCTACTGGGCGGTATCCGGAAACCCTCCGGGATGCGGAATCACTTTTCCACAAACCGGGACCGCGGGAAACGCACTGACCGGGATTCCGGTCCGGGAAAGGCGGCGGGCCGGATGGGCGGCTGCTGCCGCACACCCGGCCCGGAGAAGCCTGGTGGCACCGACCCGCCAGCTCGCCTCGCGGCAAGTGGGCGCTCGAAGCGCCGATGGTTGGGCCCGGGGGCATGGATCGGGCCGGTGCCACACTCAGGCTAACAAACCGTCCCCGTAAGGCCATTCCCGTCTCGGCGGCCCCCGTGGCTCCCGCCTACGGACGCAGCAGGTCGGGGACGCCGTCGGCATCCGGAAGGTCCGGGGCCGTGGCCACGACCGTCAGCCGCTGCGTCGCCCTGGTCAGGGCCACGTACAGCACCCGCAGGCCCGCCGGCGACTCGTCGGCCATCTCCGCGGGCGAGAGCACCACCGTCGCGTCGTACTCCAGCCCCTTGGCCTCCAGGCTGCCCAGCACCACCACGCGCTCCCCCAGCCCCGCCAGCCGGCCGCGGGCCTCCTCGCGGCGGCGCATCGGCACCACGACGCCCACCGTGCCGTCCACGTCCGCCAGCAGCCGCCCGACCTCCGCGCGCACCGTGTCGTACGGATCAGGACCCGCCGCCGCGAACGCCGGCACCACGCCGGTCGACCGCACCGCCTCCGGCGGCTCGGTGCCGGGCATGGCCAGCGCCAGGACCCGGGAGGCGACCTCGGCGATCTCCGCCGGGTTGCGGTAGTTGACGGTCAGCGTGAAGCGGCGCCGCGGCCGGGTGCCCAGCGCCTCCCTACGCGCCGCGGCGGCCTCGTCCGGGTCCGGCCACGAACTCTGCGCCGGGTCGCCGACGACCGTCCACGTCGCGTGCCGCCCGCGGCGGCCCACCATCCGCCACTGCATCGGCGTCAGGTCCTGCGCCTCGTCGACGATGACGTGCGCGTACTCCTGCCGCTCCTCGTCGCGCCGGCGTACGGGCGCCGTGCGCTCCCCGTACGTCGTGAGCTCCTCCAGGCCCGTCAACTGGTCCAGCGGGTCCAGCTCCCGCTGCCTGGCCGGCTTCGCGGGCGTGCCGAGCAGCACCCGCAACTCGTCCAGCAGCGCCACGTCGTGCACGGTCAGCCCGTCGCGGGCCAGCGAGCGGGCGAGGCGGCGGACCTCGCCGGGGTTCAGCACGCGCCGCGCGAAGCCCGCGAGCCGCCTCTCGTCGGCGAGCGCCGCGAGCACCGCGCGCGGCGTCAACTCCGGCCACCAGGCGTCGAGAAAGGCGAGGAAGTCGTCCTCGGTGGAGATGTCCTCGTCGAACCCCGCCCGCGCCTCTGCGGCCAGCTCGGGGTCGTCGTAGCGCGGCCGGGCACCGGACTTCTGCCACAGGGCGTCGAGCAGGAACCGGCGGGCCCTGGCCCGCAGCAGGTTCACCGGCGCCGTACCGCCGAGCACCGCCTCCCGTACGCGGCGCAGGTCCCGCGCGTCCAGCTCCACCCGGGCGCCGAACGCGACCACCCGCAGCCGCTGCGGCACGTCGCCCGCCGTCAGCGTCCCGCGCGCGGCCCGGCGCAGCACCCGCACCATCCGCGCCGAGCCCTTGACGCGGGCCACCCGCGGCTCGTCGTACAGCGACGCCTCGGCGCCCTCGACCAGCGAGCCCACCGCGCGGATCGCGACCTGCCCCTCCTCGCCCAGCGACGGCAGCACGCCCTCGGTGTACGCCACGAGCAGCGGCGTCGGGCTGACGACGAGGATCCCGCCCGCGTACCGCCGGCGGTCCTGGTACAGCAGGTACGCGGCGCGGTGCAGCGCCACCGCCGTCTTACCGGTGCCGGGGCCGCCCTCGACCTCCGTGACGGACGCGGCGGGGGCGCGGATGACGGTGTCCTGCTCGGCCTGGATGGAGGAGACGATGTCGCGCATCGCGTGCGTACGGGCCCGGCCCAGGGCGGCCATCAGCGCACCGTCGCCGACCACGGGCAGCGCGGCACCGGCGAGCGTCACCGACAGCTCGGGCCGCAGCAGGTCGTCCTCGACGCCGAGCACCCGGCGGCCCTTGGAGCGGATCACACGGCGGCGCACGACCCGGCCGGGGGCGACGGGGGTGGCGCGGTAGAAGGGCGCGGCGGCGGGGGCGCGCCAGTCGATGACCAGCGGGGCGTAGTCGGCGTCGAGGACGCCGAGACGGCCGATGTGCAGGGTCTCCTCGATACGGGCGCGCTGTTCGCCGCCGTCGTCGCCGGCCACGGCGTCGTCGGCGGGCTCGACGGACGTGTACGCGCCGTCGGGGCCGCGGACGCCGTCCTTGCCGGGCAGGAGGTCGATGCGGCCGAAGAGGAAGTCCTCGAACTCGCTGTTCAGCCGGTTGAGATGGACGCCGGCGCGGAAGACCTGCGCGTCGCGTTCGGCGAGCGCGCCGGGGGTACCGACCTGGCCGCGCTTGGCGGCGTCGCTCATGAGGAACTCCGCCTCGTGGATCTTCTCCTCAAGGCGGTCGTACACGCGGTCCAGATGGTCCTGCTCGGCCTGGATCTCGCGCTCCCGGACGGAGTCCGGGGCGGTGATGTGCGCGGTCACCCGCGGCCCCCTTCGTGCGGACAAGGCAGCCGTTCATCTTACCTCTCGCGACCGGGTGACCGGAGGTCAGCCCAGGTCGGCGGGGGTGTGGGGGCGCGGAGGGCCGGACCGGTCGCGGCGGCTCGGGGCCCGGAGGCCGGGCGGTGGCCGACGGGTGCGGGGCAGACCGGCCCGGCCGACGGGTGCGGTCGGGGAGTGGAGCGGCCGGGTGACCGGAGGTCGGCCCAGGTCGGCGGGGGTGCGGGGGCGTCAGCCGACCTCCGCGGGGACGACCACCAGCCGGTCGCCCTCCGACGTGACCACCTCGAAGTGGTCGATGTCGTCCGGCGACATGCTCGTGCCCCCCGACGTCCGCAGGCTGTTTCCGCCGCCCTGGCCGCTCGCGCCCGCGTTTCTGCCGTTTCCGGCGCCGTAGCCGTCCGCCGGGACGCCCCAGCTCGTCACCGTCTCGTGCGAGCCGTCCTTGCCCACGGCCTGCAGGTCGCAGCGGCGCGGGCCGCTCACCCCGCGGAGGTCCAGGTCCACGCTCGTGCCCCAGGTCACCGGGCGCATGCTGATTCTGGCCTCCACGCCCGTCTCCGGGTCCACCGCTCTGACCTCCTGCCCCGACACGTCGGCGCGGCGCTGCTCCGGGGCCGGGTCGTCGCCGGTCAGCACCACCGCCGTCACCACCGGTGCCGCGATCGCCACCACCGCCGCCGCCGTCACCGCGACGAACAGCCGCCGGCGCACCCGGCGCTGCCGGGCCCGTACCGCCGTCAGCTCCGTCAGCAGCCGGTCCAGCGCGCCCGGCGGCGGCTCCTGCGGCGGCGGCACGTCCGCCAGCATGTCGGCGACCGGGACCAGCTCCGCCAGCGCGGCGGCGCACCGCTCGCAGCCGGCGAGATGCTCCTCGAACCGCTCCGCCTCGTCGTGCTCCAGCGCGCCGATCGCGTACGCCCCGACGTCCGGATGCCGTTGCTCGGTCACGGCACCACTCCCCGTTCCTCCAGTGACAACCGCAGCGAGCGCAGCGCGTAGAACACCCGTGAGCGCACCGTTCCCGCCGGTACGCCCAGCACCTCGGCCGCCTCGCTCGCCGTCCGGCCCTTGAAGTACGTCTCCACCAGCGCGGCGCGGTGGGCGGGCGTCAGGTCGGCGAGCGCGTCGGAGATCGTCATCAGCCGCAGCACCCGGTCGGTGTCGTCGGCGGCCGGGACGCTCTCCAGCGGCGCGGGGTCGGTCTCGCGCGGGCGCGCCTGCCGGCTGCGGTGCCCGTCGATCACTATCCGGCGGGCCACGGTGACCAGCCAGGGCCGTACGGAGCCGTCCGCGGCAGCCAGTTCGTCGGCGTGCCGCCAGGCGCGCAGCAGCGTCTCCTGTACGACGTCCTCCGCCCGGTGCCGGTCCCCGGCGACCAGGCGCAGCACGAAGCCGAACAGCGGGCCCGCGTGCTCGCGGTAGAGGACCCGCATCAACTCCTCGTCGGGAGTCGGCTTCGAGCGCTGCGCTGCCACCACGGCATCGTCCCGCATCCCTCACCTCCGGGTCGAGGAGTACGGAGATCGCCGCCGGGGCGTTCAACGGCCGCCCTCGCGGGTGCGTTATGGCCCTGTCTCAGCGTATTTGTCGTCCGCGGGCGGGTCCAGGGACAGCCGGTAGCCGCGCTTGACGACGGTCTGGATGAGCTTCGGCACGCCCAGCGCCGTACGCAGCCGGGTCATCGCCGTCTCCACCGCGTGCTCGTCGCTGCCCGCGCCCGGCAGCGCGCGCAGCAGCTCCGCCCGGGAGACGACCCAGCCGGGCCGGTGCGCCAGGGTGCGCAGCAGCGACATCCCGGCCGGCGGCACGGGGCGCAGCGCGCCGTCGATGATCACGGCGTGGCCGCGGATCTCCATGCGGTGCCCGCCGACCGGCAGCGGCCGGACGCGGCCGGGGAGTTCGAGGGCGACGAGCTGGACGAGCGGGCCGAGGCGGTAGCGCTCCGGCTGGGCGGTCGGCACGTCGTGCCGCTCCAGCGGCAGCGCCGTGAGCGGCCCGACGCAGGCGGGCAGCACGTCGTGGCGCAGGGCGTCCAGGACCTCGTCGCGGCAGTGCCGGGCGGCCGCCCGGTCCAGGAAGCTCGCGGCGGCCGGGGCGCTGGTGAACGTCACCGCGTCGACGCCGCGGGTGGCGACCGCCTCCAGCAGCCGGTCCAGCGGCGCGGGGTCCTCCGGCGGCATCCAGCGGTAGACCGGTACGACGATGACCTCCGCCCCCGCGGCCCGTAGCGACTCGACGAAGCCCGGCAGCGGCTCGCCGTGCTGCTGCAGCGCCACCCGCCGGCCCTCGGCGCCCTCGGCGAGCAGCCGCTCCAGCACCTCGGCCATCGACTCCGACGCCGGCGACCACGACTCGGTCAGCCCCGCCGCCCGGATCGCGCCGCGCACCTTCGGCCCGCGCGCGAGCAGTTCGACGCCCGCCAGCTTGTCGAGCAGCGCGTCGCCGAGGCCCCAGCCGCCGGCGGCCTCGACCCAGCCGCGGAAGCCGATGGCGGTGGTGGCCACGACGACGTCCGGGGGGTCGCCGATGAGCGCCTTGGTGGTGTTCAGGAGTTCGTCGTCGTCGTGCAGAGGCACGATCCGCAGCGCGGGCGCGCGGTGCACGACCGCGCCGCGGCGGGCCAGCAGGGTGCTCAGCTCGTCCGCGCGGCGGGCGGCCGTGACTCCGACGGAGAAGCCCTCCAGCGGTTTGACCTCGGCGGGTACGGTCATGGTGCGCTGCTCCCCGGTCGGTGCCGTTCGTGCCGTGCCATGGTGCTCCGCTCAGACCCCCACGTAGGCGGGCTGCCGCGGCTCCGGGCCGTCCGCGCCCTCGGCGCGCGCCGCGGGCGTGCGCGGCCCGCGCAGGTACACGACCCAGGTCACCACGAAGCACACAGCGTAGAAGACGAGGAAGGCCACGCAGGCGGCCGTGCCGTTGCCGTTGGCGAGGAACGACTGCCGGAACGCCAGGTTGATGCCGAGCCCGCCGAGCGCCCCGACCGCGCCGATGAGCCCGATCGCGGCGCCGGACAGCCTCCTCGCGTACGCGTTGGCCTGCTCGCCCCGCAGCCCGAGGGCGATCGCCTTGGCCTGGTAGATGCCGGGGATCATCTTGTACGTGGAGCCGTTGCCGAGCCCGGAGAAGAGGAACAGCGCGACGAATCCCACGAGATACACGGGCAGCGACTCCCGTACCGACGCGAAGACGACGACGCCGGTCGCGCAGGCCATCGCCGCGAAGTTCCACAGCGTGATCCGCGCCCCGCCGTAGCGGTCGGCCAGCCACCCGCCGACCGGCCGGATCACCGAGCCGAGCAGCGGCCCGATGAAGGTCACGGCCGCGGCCTGCAGCGGGGTGCGGTCGAACTGGGTCTGCAGCACCAGCCCGAAGGCGAAGCTGTAGCCGATGAACGAGCCGAAGGTGCCCACGTACAGGAACGACATGATCCACGTGTGCGCGTCCCTGACCGACTCCTTCGCCGCCCCGGTGTCGTTCCGTACGGGCGCCAGGTTGTCCATCCGCCACCACGCGAGCGCCGCGGCGATCACGATCAGCGGCATGTAGACCGCGAGCAGCACCCGCGGCCGCCCGTCGCCGGCGACGGCGATGACGAGCAGCGCGGCGAGCTGGATGACGGGCACCCCGATGTTGCCGCCGCCGGCGTTGAGACCGAGGGCCCAGCCCTTGCGGTGCAGCGGGAAGAAGGCGTTGATGTTCGTCATCGAGGAGGCGAAGTTGCCGCCGCCGACCCCGGCGAGCGCGGCGACCAGCAAGAAAGTGCCATACGACGTCCCCGGCTCCATCACGGCGAACGCGGCGGCGGTCGGCAGCAGCAGCATCAGCGCGCTGAACACCGTCCAGTTGCGCCCGCCGAAGCGGGCGACGGCGAAGGTGTACGGCACGCGTACGCAGGCGCCGACGAGGGTGGCCACGGAGACGAGGAAGAACTTCCCGGCGGCGTCGATGCCGTACTCGTCGCCCATGAAGAGGACGAGGACGGAGAAGAGAGTCCAGATGGAGAAGCCGATGTGCTCGGAGAAGACGGAGTAGAGGAGGTTGCGGTTGGCGGTCTTCTCGCCCTTCTCCGCCCAGAACGCCTCGTCCTCGGGGTCCCACTCCTCGATCCAGCGCTTCCCCCTGCGCGCGGTCTGCCCGGAGCCGGTCATCGCAGCCGTCCCTGCCCTTCGTCGGCGTGCCGCACCCGCGGGCGGGGCGGCGGATCTGGTTCAGGGTGACCGTAGGGACGGTGGGTTTCCACCCTGTGTTGACAAGTGACGCACGCGCAACCTTGCCCTCACTCAAGGGGTACTTGACAGGTGAGGAAACGGTGCTCAAGGCGGGTGGACGGGCCTCGTGCGGGGGCTGGACCAGGGTGTTTACCGGGGTTCACCCGGATGTAACAGAGGGCGGTACGCCGGCCGGGAGGCGGTGGGCGGGGCGGGGGTAGGCGGGGTGGAAGGCGGCGGGGGGCGCCGGGGCCGACGTCGCCGCGCCCGCCGCGGCGTCGGCGGCGCGGACCGCGGCGGCCAGCGCGGCGTCCAGTTCGGCCGCGGGGCAGGCGAGGCGCGCGTTGACCAGCGCCCGCGCCGACCGCATCGTGCCGCCGTCGGCGTCCACCGCCGGGGCCCGGCCGTCGCCGACCGCGGACGCCTTCGTCGTCCGGCCGTCGGGCGCGGTGAGGTGGACCTTGGCGTGGCCGACGAGGGCGGCGCCGGCGGTCAGTTCGGCGAGCAGGGTCGCGGCCCAGCGGGCGGAGGGGAAGCCGGCGGCGGAGTGCGGGGCGCGGACCTCGGCGGTGTGGTTGAGCCAGGCGAGGCGGGCCTCGGCGGCGGCGTAGCGGTCGTAGTCGATGACGAGGTCGCGGTCACGGCCGGCGCTCGCGCCCGGTCCGGCGGGGAAGCCGGGTGCCGCGGGGACGCGGGGCGCCGCGGGGGCGGCGGAGCCCGCGTGAACGGCCCGGCGCGCGAGGCCGATCGGGGCGGTGTCGGCGGCGGGGTGGCCGGGGGCGTCGGGGGCCGGTTCCGTCAGCGTGTCGGCGAGTGCCGGCAGGCCCGCGCCGGTACGGGCCGAGTACGTCAGCAGCGGTGTGCCCGGGTGCAGGGACGCCAGCGCGGTCCGTACCGCGGCCGACAGCGCCGGGTCCACGGCATCCGCCTTGTTGAGCGCGATCACGTCGGCGTCGGCGAGCTGCCGGTCGAAGAGGTACGCGAGGTCCGCCTCCCCGGCCCGGCCGAGGGCCGCGAACCGGGCCGGATCCACCACCGTCAGCAGCGGCGCGACGCGGAACCGCGTCCCGTACCGCTGGCGCAACGGCCGTACGACCGTGGCCTGGAGGTCCGTGCAACTGCCGACCGCCTCGGCGAGGACCGTGTCCGCGCCGTACTCCTCGACAGCCTGCGTGACGACGTCCAGCAGGTCCTCGAAACGGCAGCAGAAGCAGCCGCCGGTGACCTCGCCCGCCCAGCCGGCGGCGGCCTCGGCGAGGCGGGTGTCGACGAGGTCGTCGCCCTGGTCGTTGGCGATCAGCGCCACCCGCCGCCCGCGGGCGCCCAGTTCGCGGGCGAGAGCGGCGAGGGTGGTGGTCTTGCCGGCGCCGAGGAACCCGCCGACGACGGCGAAGGTCACGGGCGCGGGCACCGGCCCGCCGGGGGCGGCGGATGCCGCGTCCCCGGGCTGCGCGGCCGGGGCACCCGGCGTACGCGACCTCGTCATCGGTACGTCACCTCCAGCGTCTCCCCCGCCCGCAGGGTGACCTCCTCGGCGAACTCCGCAGCCGTCCGCCCGTTCCCGTCCGACGTCCCGCGCACCGCGACGCGCCGCCGGCGCCCGTCCCGCCCGATCGCCTCCGCCGTCGCCCGCGCCCCGGCGCGGGCGGGCGCGGCGAGCGAGGTGAGCCGCAGCGTCCCGTAGCGCAGCTCCGCGCGCGCGGTCAGCGTGCGGCCCCGGCGCCGCTGGCGGTACAGTCCCCAGCCCTCCGCGGTGACGAACGCCGCGGCGAAGTCCCGGCCCTGCCGGAGCCGCGGTGCGAAGCCGAGCCGGCCGTGGGGCCCGTGGTAGTCGAAGCCGGTGGCGGCGAGGTAGACGGCGTGGCTCATCATGGCGCGCGCGTAGTGGTCGGAGCACTCGATCTCGTTGTACGGGTTCCGCTTCTCCGCGCGGTGCCGGTCGTGCACGGCGCGGGTGACGGCCAGGGCCTCGTCGGTCAAGCCCTCGTGCATGAGGTGGGCGGCGAACTGGTATTCCTGCCCGGTCCACACCTCGTTGAAGTACCCGATCGCGAACGGCTCGCCGCTGCCGGGCGCGGTGTCGCTGCCGCCGAACGGCCAGGTGCACATGACGGTGCCCGCCTCGCCCTCGGTGGAGTAGATCCGGCCGCCGGGAATGCCGGAGACGTCCTTGTAGGACTGCGCGTCGGGCAGGAAGTTGTGCCGGTAGAGGTTCGCGAGCGCGGTACGCGCCTTGTCCCCGGGGAAGACGCGCGGCAGGCCGAGCTGGAAGGCGTACGTCTCGCCGTACATCTGGTCGATGTGGCAGCCGCGGTTGGAATTGATGGCGTCGGCGTGGGCGGGGTCCACGAGGTGCTCGAAGTAGCCGTAGCGCTCGTTCCACATCCGCGCCTCCAGCTCCTTCGTGCCGCGCGCGGCCAGCTCGCGGCACGCGGCGGCGAAGGCGGCGTCGGCCATCTCGTCGGCCATGGCCGCGGCGGCGTGCAGGGCGGCGACGTACAGGCCGGAGATCCAGGGGATCTCGCCGTACCAGGAGGCGTCGAGGGTGTTGTACTGCTCGCCTTCGAGGACGCCGTCCGGCGGCCGGCCGTCGAGCGCGTCGGCGCGTATCAGGTACTCGGTGGCCTTCTTCACGCGCGGCCAGACGCGGGTGAGGAAGGCGGTGTCGGGGGCCATGAGGTGTTCGCGGTACGTGCGCAGCACGTTGCCGCACTGGCCGTCGTGGGCGACGTGCCGGGCCGCCTCGCCGCGGTAGTCGACGGCGCCGGTCTCCTCGTGGAAGGCGAGCCCGAAGTCGACGCGCTCGCGGGTGTCGCGCTCCAGGGCGGGGAAGAGCCGGGCGGCGGACTGGGCGTAGTTCCACACGTGGGTGCAGGTGCCGTCGCAGCAGTACAGGCCCTCCCAGGCGTAGAAGCGGCCGTCCTGGAAGCGGTGGGCGGTGGAGGTGGCGAGGGTGGAGGCGGGGGCCAGGGTGCGTTCGAGGAACCAGTGCGGAAGGGTGGCGTCCTCGTACCAGGTGCGGACGAACTCCCGGGTGGCCGCGGCGAGTTCGTCGCCACGGGCCGCGGCGTGGGCGGTGGCGGCGCGGGCGTCGGCGAAGCGGGTGCCGTAGTGGCGGCGCAGCGAGCCGGCGCCCGTGAGATAGCCGAAGAGCTGCCGGTCGACGCGGTCGAAGTGCCAGGCGAGGGTGAAGCGGACGCGCGCGGTCTCGCCGGGCGCGAGGCGTACGGGGACGGTGACCGTCCCGGCCTGGCCCCCGGTGGCGGTGGCCCGGCCGCCGTCCGCCTCGGCGGGGGCGTCGGCGGAGTCGAAGAGCGCGTCTGGGGTGGACCAGTCGGCGACGGAGGGCCGGACGCGGGCGGCGGGGTGGGCGGCGGCGAGCGCGAAGGTGCCGTGGTCGGTCAGCTCACCGAGGGGCTGTTCGGCGACGGGGGTGTCGGTGAAGCGGATCCGGTCGACGTTGACGTGGCCCCAGCCGCCGGTCGACTCGTCCACGATCTCGATGGTCGCCCGCTTGCCCTCGTGGGCGCTGACGTCGTACGCGCGCGGGGCCATCGGCTCGGCGTTGCGGCCGGTGAAGGAGGCGACGGTCACCCCGTCCACGACGACGTCGACGCACGCCGTGCCGGCCTGGCTGCCGCCGCCGACGCCGACGGCGACGTAGCGGCGCTGGATGGTGAACGGCTCGCTCACGAGCTTGCCCCGGTGCCCGTCGGCCGCGGCGGCGTCGCCGCCGGCGCGGAAGTGGTGGGAGGTGACGAAGCGGGTGCCGGAGACGCCGAGGTCGCCGAAGCGCCTGAAGTAGTCGGGACACTCGGCCTCGGTGACGGGACCGGGCCCGAAGGCGGTGCCGGTGGCGGTCCAGCGGGAGTAGTCCGTGCGCTCCCAGTCCTCGAAAACGATTTCCTCGCGCGGCGGTTCGGGACGCGTGTCCGCGCGGGCGCCGAACTGCACGCCGGTGGCGTCGCCCTCGAAGGGGGCGGCGGTGAGGGTGACCGGCTGGGCGGTGCGGCTGCGCAGGCACACGGGGTTCTCCGCGAAGCCGAGGAGTTCGGCGGTGAGGGGGTGGTTCGCGGTGTTGCGGAGGGTGTATTCGAGGACGGTGACGGGGAGCGAGGAGTCGTCCACGGCGGTGGGGATGAAGGGGGAGTACGCGTCGAGGGTGACGGCGAGCGGGACGCCGGGGTCGGCATAGGTGACGGTGCCGAGGGGGTAGCGCCCGCGGAAGACGACGTCGGCGAAGCCGTCGCCGTCGAGGGACGCGGTCCCGCCGCCCGCGGCCGACGCCCACCGCAGGGCGAACCCGGTGGCGAACGGCGCGGTCACCGGCAGCGGTTCCGCGTAGTGGATCCCCTGCCAGTCGGCGCCGCCGTACGGGAAGCTGTCGGGGTTGTTCACCTCCCACAGCCACAACCGCCCGTCCCCGGCGAGGTACACCTGTCCGGCCGCGATCCCGCCGACGGGCATGCCTACGTTCGCCAGCGCGTCCCCGCGGTACGCGGTGGCCTCCCCCCGCCGCCGCAGTTCCTTGAACCACCCGGCGTCCAGCCCTTTGTCCGCGGGCACCGCGACGGCACTCCGCGGCGGCAGCCCCAGCGCGACGGCGGCGGCGGCGCCGAGCGCGACGAACCCGCGCCGGTTGAGCCCGTCCGGCACCGCGGAGCCGCGCGGCGGGCAACAGCCGGTGCCGGGGCGGCAGTCGTGATCGCCGGCTCGTCCGGCGCGGTCGACGGTCATGGCGGCCCTCCGCATCCCTCGACTCCACGATCTGAAATCGATTTCGGAAGCTAGAGACCCCCACGGGTGCCGTCAACCCCTCGCGCACGAACGCGGGCGTGCCCCCGGGTCCAGCGCGGCCGGTGCGCCGGCCCCGGGACCGGGAACCCGCGCCCCTCCTTCGACTTCGCGACCCGGACGAGTAACTTAAGTACATGCTTAAGTATGAGGCGGAGGCGGCGGCCCGGGTCTTCCACGCGCTCGCGGACGCGAACCGGCGGGCGGTGATCGAGAGCCTGACCCACGGCCCGGCCACCGTGAGCGAGCTGGCGGCCCACCTCGGGGTGACCGTCGCCGCGACGGTCCAGCACCTGCGGGTGCTCCAGGACAGCGAGCTGGTGCGGTCGGAGAAGGCCGGGCGGGTCCGTACCTGCCGACTCGATCCGGCCGGCCTCCGGAACGCCGAGGCGTGGCTGCAGCGCCGCCGCACGGCGTGGGAGCACCGCCTGGATGGCCTCGGCGCGGTCCGGTGACCCTCCGGCAACGGGTCCAGGACGTCCTGGACGAACTGGTCGCCGGTGGGGCCGAGACCGGCGTGCAGGTCGCCGTCCACCATCGGGGCCGTCCGGTCGTCGATGCCGTGGCCGGTGTGGCCGACGGCACGACCGGACGGCCGGTGACCCCGGAGACCTTGTTCTTCAGCTTCTCCACGGCCAAGGGCGTGGCCGCGCTGCTCGCCCACCTGCTGGTCAGGGACGGACTGATCGGCTATGACACGCCGGTGGCGGAGGTGTGGCCGGAGTTCGGGACACACGGCAAAGAGACCGCGACCCTGCGGCATGTACTGACGCACACGGTGGGAGTGCCCGCGATGCCCGGCGGCATCGGCCCCGCCGACCTCGCCGACTGGCCACGGGTCTGCGCGGCCCTCGCCGGCGCGGAACCGCGGTGGCGACCCGGCACCCGGACCGGCTACCACTCCTTCACCTTCGGCTTCCTGGCCGGCGAGATCGCGCGCCGGGTCACCGGCCGGCCGGTGCGGCGGCTGGTGCACGACCGGATCGCCGCGCCCCTCGGGATCGTCGGCGAGCTGTACTTCGGCGTGCCCCCGGCCGCGTTCGCCCGGCTCGCCCGGCTGGAGGACGCCGGGTCGCAGCCTGCGGAACCGGCGGAGCACGACGGCCTCCTCGCCCCGTGGGAACGGCAGCCCCGGGCGTCGATGGGCAACGACTCCGGCTTCCTCCAGGCCGACGTCCCGTCCGTGGGCACCTTCACCGCACGGGGGATCGCGACCGTCTACGCGGCGCTCCTCGACGGCCGGCTGATCGCCGCGGAGCAACTGGAGGAGCTGTCGGCGGTCGCCTTCGAGGGCACCGACCAGGTTTTCGGCAACCCCGCGCGACTGGCTCTGGGCTACCCGCTCGGTCGCCTCGGCGCCCCGGCGGACGAGGCACCGACCGCGTTCGGCTGGCCCGGCGGAGGGGGCAGCTACGCCTACGCCGACCCCGCCACGGAGACGTCGTTCGCGGTCACCAAGAACCGCCTCGCCCCCGACTTCGCCACCGCGCAACGCCTCTCGGACCTTGTGACCGCCGAACTCGGCAGGCTCGGTTGAGGCCGTCGCCGTGATCGCCGGTGCGCCGGGTCGGCCACCGGCTCACGGCCTGTCTCCCGGCTGCCACCGGCCCGAGTGCCCGGGCCCGAGTGCCACATCCCGCCGGGCCGCCGCGTAGTACGCCTCGCGCGCCACCCGCTGCTCCCCGACCAGAGCCGACCACGCACCCGGATCGCGGGTCCCGTCCCGTACGAACCGCTCCATCGCCGCGACCGTCTGCGCCCACGCCCGGCCCGCCTCCACCACCTCCGGCGAGCCGAGCAACAGCATCTCCTCCCACGCCAGATCGCGGGCCTGCGAGGCATCGCCCAGGCCGGGCCCGGCTTCCCGCGGCGGCAGCGGGTGGGGGTTGGCGTCGTTGCCGAAGTGGGCGGCGACCCGGAACAGCGGGCTGACGGTCGACTTCACGGCGAGGGCGTACGCCTGGTAGGCGGCCAGGCGCCGGTCCTCCCACCGCACGGTGCGCTCACGGCGGAACCGCACCCGCTCGCCGTGCATGACCGCCACGTACGAACCGAGGGCCCCGATCACCACGCCGATCAGGGCGGGCAACTGCTCCGCGAACTCCGGCACGCCCGCACCGTACCGGCTGCGGGTGCGCGGTGAGTCGCGTACGCCCGGTACTCCGGCCTTCGGTGACGGCTCGGTCTGCTTCGGCATCAGCGACCGGAACAGCGGTCAGGTGGAGGCATGCAGGGCCCGGTCGGCCTCCGGGAGCCAGGCGTCTTGGGGGTGGTGCAGCCAGTCGTGGTCACCGGCCAGCTTCCGCGCCGCCGTGCGCAGGGCGGTCATCGCCGGGTGGGTCAGGCCGCGGCGCCAGGTCAGGGAGACCGGCGACAGCGGGACCGGGTCCGTCAGGGGGCGGAGGGCCATGGCGGGGACGGGCGCGAATTCCGTGGTGGCCAGGACCGACCAGCCGTGTCTGTGGACGAGCCGCACGAACTCCGCCTCGCCGTCGATCTCCGGGAAGGGTGCCGCCAGGCGGATGTCGTGGGCGGCGAAGAGTTCGCGGGCCAGGTCCGTCCACTCCGCCGTCGCCGCGTTGCCGTCGGCCGCGTAGAGGGTCTCGCCCGCCAGCGCCGCCAGCGGCACCGTGGGGCGGGCCGCCAGCGGGTGGGCCGAGGGCAGCAGCACCGCCATCGGCTCCAGCCGTACCAGCTCGTGCCGCAGGCCCGCCCGCGTTTCCGCGGCCAGCCCCGCCACCCGGCCGAACGACACGTCCAGCCGCCCCGCCGCGATCTCCGCCGCCGCACCCGTCAGACCGCTGTGGAACCGCGCGACCAGCTCCAGTTCCGGTGCCGCCGCGCGGGCCGCGTCCAGGATCCGCTGGCCCGTGCTGTAGCGGGCGCCGACGTCGACGAGCAGCGGGCGGGTCCGCGGGTCCGCGGCGGCGGCCATGTCGTCGTACGCGGCGAGCACCCTGCGGGCGTACGGCAGCAGCCGCTCGCCCTCCGCGGTCAGCCGCACCTGGCGGGTGGTGCGGGAGAACAGCTCCGCGCCCAGTTCGCGTTCGAGCCTGCGGATGTCGCGGCTCAGCGCCTGCTGCGCCACGTACAGGCGCCCGGCGGCGCGGGTGAAGTGCAGGGTCTCCGCGACCGCCGCGAAAGCGCGCAGCAGCCGCGGCTCGACGTCCCGGAGCGCGATCGGCATCCGGCCATTTCACAACGTACGCGCGTGAATGGCCAGCGATCAGGTGTTGGACCCCCGCGGCCGCCCGCGGCCAGCCTTTCCCGCATGCCCATACGCTCCCCGCGGCACCTCCTCGCCCCCTACCGCCGGCTCTTCGCCGTCCCCGGCGCCCGCGCCTTCACCGCGGGCAACCTCGTCGCCCGGCTGCCCATGGGCATGTTCTCCGTCAGCGCCGTCATCATGATCGCCGAGCGCTACGGCTCGTACGCCCTCGCCGGCGCCGTCCCCGCCGCCGGGCTCGCCGCCACGGCCGTCGTCGGGCCGCTCACCGCGCGGCTCGTCGACCGGCGCGGCCAGGCCCGTATCGCCCTGCCCGCGGCGGCGATCGCCGCGCTCGGCTCGCTCGTGCTCGCGCTCTGCGTCCACCTCCGCGCCCCGGCGTGGACGCTCTTCGCCGCCTACGTCCTCACCGCCACCACCCCCAACACCGGCGGCATGTCCCGCGCCCGCTGGGCCCACGCCTTCCGCGGCCCCGCCCCCGGCAACGCCACCGCCCTGCACACCGCCAACTCCTTCGAACAGGCCGCCGACGAACTCTGCTTCATGACGGGACCCGTCCTCGCCGCCCTCCTGTGCACCACGGCCTTCCCCGAGGCGGGCACGGTCACCGGCGCCGTCCTGCTGATGGGCGGCATCCTCCTCTTCGCCGCCCAGCGCGCCACCGAGCCCCCGCCCCGGCCGCGCGCGCCGGGCGAGCGGGCGCGGTCGCCGCTGCGCCGGCCCGGGTTTCCGCCGCTGCTGGCGGCGTTCGGCTGCGCGGGGGCGGTGTTCGGGTCGATGGAGGTGGTCACGATCGCGTACGCGGACCGGCTGGGGCGCCCGGCCGCGGCGGGCGGCATCCTCGCGCTGCTGGCCGCGGGCTCGTGCCTGGCGGGCCTCGTCCACGGGGCGCGGCGGCCGGCCTACGCGGATTCCGCCGCGGGCCCGGGGGGTTCGGACGTCGCGGAGGCGTCGGTGGCGAAGACGCCGGTCACGGAGGAGCAAGTCACGGAGGCGTCCGTCGCGGAGGCGCCTGTCACGGCGTCCGTTGCCGAGACGCCGGTCACGGAGACGTCGGAGGCCGCGGACACGCTCGCCCCCGAACCCCTCTTCCTCCGCTGCGTCCTCGCCATGGCCGCCCTCATGCTCCTCCCCCTCCTCGCCGCCGCCACCGGCCGCCTCGCCCTCCTCGCCCCCGCCCTCCTCCTCGCCGGCATGGCCACCGCACCGACGATGATCACCGGCATGTCCCTCGTCCAGGCCCGCACCCCCGCCGGCCGCCTCAACGAGGGCATGACCCTCGCCGTCACCGCCCTCCTCGCCGGCATCGCCGCAGGGTCCGCCACCGGCGGCTGGGCCGCGGGCAGGTGGGCGGCCGGGACGCCCGCCGTCGCGTACGCCGTCCCCCTCGCCGCCGCCACCGCCGCCGCGCTCGCGGCCGCCGCCCTCAACGCGCCGCGCCGCCCCACGGCTGCGGCGCGGTGACCTGGTGACACCCGCGCGTCACCACCGGCCCGCTCGCTGCATTTCGGGCGAACGGTGATAAAGTCCACCAAATCGGTTGCCCGGCTTCCGGGCCAAGGCTGCTGCGACCATGGGGAGCGGACGGTGGCGAGGCCTCCCGAGGAAGGCGGAATCCCGCGCAGGACTGGTGCACAGGAGAAGTCGCTGCATGTACTGCCTCCTCTGCTCCTGTTAATCGGGCTACTCATCGGCCTCTTCACGCCCAGCGATGTCCGGCCGGTCGCCTTCCTCGCCACGGCCATGGTTTCTGCTGCCGCGCTGCTGCCCCTGTGGGAGACCGTGCTCACCGGAGTGGGCGCGTGCGCCATCTTTTTCGTCCTGATGGTGCACTTCCATGCGCTACGGGATGTGACCGCGCACTCCGAGCTGGCCACTGTCGCGGCGATTGCGGTATTCGCCGTCTTCCTCAACCGTCTGCTCGCCCGACGCGCCCATCAACTGGTTCAGGTCCGATCAGTGGCCGAGACCGCCCAGCTGGCGGTGCTGCATCCGCTTCCACACCACCTCGGGCACGTCACGCTCGACAGCATGTATCTGGCCGCCGCGGCGGAGGCCCGGATCGGCGGGGACCTGTACGGGGCAGTCCGTACGCCGCACGGCGTACGGCTGCTCATCGGCGACGTACGCGGCAAGGGCCTGCCCGCGATCCAGGCTGCCGCGACTCTGCTCGGCGCCTTCCGCGAATCCGCCCACGACGCGCCTGACCTGCCCCATCTCGCGCGCCGCCTGGAGACGAGCATCAGCCGCTATGCCTCCCAGCACCCGGGAGTCCTGGGCTCGGAGATCGCTGAGCGTTTCATCACCGCTCTCCTCGCCGAGATCCCGGACCACGAACCGGTCGTCCGGACCCTCACCTGCGGTCACCCGCCTCCCCTTCTGCTGCACCGCGGCGAGGTCCGGGAACTGCAAGCGGACTCTCCCTCGCCGCCGCTCAACCTGGGCATGCTTGTGAACGATGAGTTCCACGTCGACCTCACCCCCTTCCACCCGGGAGACCAGCTCCTGCTGTACACCGACGGGGTCACTGAGACCCGCGACCGCTCCGGCGCCTTCTACCCCCTCGCCGAGCGCATCCGCCCGTGGAGCGGCGAGACGCCCCGCCACCTCCTGAAACATCTCCACCGCGACCTCGTCGCCTACAGCGACGGCGAGCTCGACGATGACGTCGCCGCCGTCATCGCCCGCCGACGCGCGATCCTCTAGCCAGACGCCGAGATCGCGCCGGGCACCTCCTCCGCCGCTCACGCTCCTCGCCGCCACCGCCGCCGCGCTCGCGGCCGCCGCCCTCCACGCGCCGGGCCGCCCCGCGGCCCGAAGCAGATCCGCGGCCCCGGCGTTTTCCCAGGCGGTCTGCTACATTCCGTTGGCTGCGCTCCGCGCAACGCCCCACCGCAGCCCGTTCCCGGCGGCTCAACTCCCGCCGAGTATCAGGGAATTGGATACGGGCATTCCCAAACCGGGATTTACGTCCCGGTCGCCCCGGATTAACATCTTCCCGCATCGAGCGCCGCCCCGGCGAAATTCCTCTGCCTACGCACATGCGTGCCACCCGGCTTTGTGCTGCCCATTTCCCTCTGCGCCGACGGGAGTTTTCTCATGGACAACGTCTCACGCCGGAAAGTGCTTCTCTCCAGCGCGGCCGTGGGCGGTGCCGCCGCCCTCGGCACCGGCCAGCTCGCCGCCGCGACCTCGGCCGGAGCCGCCGCCCGCGGCGTGCCCGCCTCGACCATCACCCCCGCCGACGCCCGCTATCCCGACTTCGTCTCCGGCAGCAACGGCCGCTGGCGCGCCGATCCCGAGGCGATCCGGGTGGCCACGGCCACCGAGCAGGTGGTGGCCGCGGTGGACGAGGCCGTACGGGCAGGAAAGCGCGTCGCCGTACGCAGCGGCGGCCACTGCTACGAGGCATTCGTGTACCACTCCGACGCCCAGGTCGTCATCGACCTTTCGGCGATGAACGACATCGCGTACGACCAGGAAAGACGCGCCTTCGTCATCGAGCCCGGCTGCACGCTGATGGAGGTCTATATGGAGCTCTATCGCGTCTGGGGGGTGACGATCCCGGGCGGCTCCTGCTCCTCCGTCGGCGCCGGCGGCCATATCCAGGGCGGCGGCTTCGGGCTGCTGTCCCGGCAGTTCGGGCTGACGGCCGACTACATCCACGGGGTCGAGGTCGTCGTGGTGGACGCCTCCGGCAAGGCCCGCGCCGTCGTGGCCACCAGCGACGAGAACGACCCGCACCACGACCTGTGGTGGGCGCACACCGGCGGTGGCGGCGGCAACTTCGGCATCGTCACCCGCTATTTCCTGCGCGCCCCCGGCACCGAGCGGCTGGCGCCGGAGAAGCAGTTGCCGCAGCCGCCCGGCGAGGTGTATGTGCACCAGCAGTCGTGGCCCTGGAGCACCATCACCGAGGACCGCTTCCGCACGCTGCTGCGCAACTACAGCGGCTTCTACGAGGAGTACAGCGCCCCCGGCAACCCGTACGCCGGGATGTTCAGCATGCTCGTCTGCAGCACGAAGGCCAGCGGCTCGATCTCGATGACCACCCAGATCGACGCCACCCAGCCCGGCGCGGCGGGCAAGCTGGACGACTTCCTCGCCCACATCGGCGGCCACATGGGCGACGCCCAGCCGACGACCCTGTCGACGAACGAGATGCGGGCGATGCCCGACCTGTTCGCGCCGCAGGCGCGGCCGTGGCTGGTCGCCACCCGCCAGCTCGGCGGCTCCGGCTGGGGCGGGCGCGGCGACTACAAGTCGGCGTACCTGCGGCAGGCGTTCCCGGAAGAGCAGATATCCGCCATGTACAAGAACCTCACCGAGACCGACCAGCGCAGCGCGCTGGTGTCGATCGACTCGTACGGCGCGCAGGTCAACGCGGTCGGCCCGGACGCGACCGCGGCGCCGCAGCGGGACTCGATCATCAAGCTCCAGTACCAGGCCTACTGGAGCGAGCAGTCCGAGGAGGCGGCGAAGCTCGGCTGGATCCGGAACATGTACCGCGACGTGTACGCGGCCACCGGCGGCGTCCCCGTGCCCAACGAGGTCAACGACGGGTGCTACATCAACTATCCGGACATCGACCTCAGCGACCCGCAGTGGAACACCTCGGACACCCCCTGGCACGACCTGTACTACAAGCAGGCCTACGTCCGGCTGCAGCGGGTCAAGGCCGCGTACGACCCGGGGAACGTCTTCCGCCACGCCCAGTCCGTCCGGCTGCCCGAGTAGCGGCCGTGGCGCCGCCGCCCGGCCCGGGGCGCAGGGGACCCCGGGCCGGGCGGCGCACGCACCGTCCTCGACGGGTCGGGTGCACGGGCCGGTGGCGTACGCCGAAGGGGCCGCGAACGGCGCCCGGTTCACGTGCTCCGCTCGGTTCACGTTCCCCGATCGGTCGGCACGCCGTGCCGAGGCCGCATACTGCGACCAGTCCCCTATCACCTCGCTTACCGCCCCGCGCCACCCCGCACCGCCCGATCTCCCCGATCCCCTGATCCCTCCCCGCTCCAACGGTGACCGTCCCCGCCACGAGAGGAGCACCGCCTTGCACGCCTCCGCCCCGCCCCCCGCATCCGAACCCGCCACCGAGAGCCCCACAGGACCGAGCCGGCGGCAGATGCTGCCGGTCTTCGGCGCCGCGGCGCTGGCGGGCGTCGTTCCCGCGCTGGGCTCCGCCTCGCCCGCGTCGGCCGCACCCGCGGCCGCGGCGCCCGCCTCCGCCGCGGCGGCAGCCCGCGGCCCCCGCGCCGTCTACGTCGGCGGCTACGCCGGCGGCCCCGGCGCCCCCGCCGGGCTCGCCGCCTTCCGCATGGCCGGCGACGGCCGCCTCACCCCGATCCAGGAGGTGCCCGGCGTCCCCAACCCCTCGTGGCTGGCCGTGCATCCGCGGCTGCCCGTGCTCTACGCCGTCTGCGAGGTGAGCACCTGGAACGGGCAGAAGGGCGGCGGCGTCGTCTCGTACGCCATCGACACCGCCACCGGCGAGCTGACCCGCACCGGCGACCAGCCCGTGCCCGGCGTCCCCGCCCACGGCGCGCTCGACGAGCGCGGCGACCACCTGATCGTCGCCAACTACGGCGGCGCCACCTTCGCCGTCGTCCCGCTCGGCGCGGACGGCACGCCCCAGCCGGTCTCGGACACCGTCACCGTCACGGGGAGGGGCCCCGACCCGGAGCGCCAGACCGGCCCGCACCCGCACCAGGTCGCCTTCGACCCGGCGTACGGGTACGTCTTCGGCGCCGACCTGGGCACCGACCGCGTCTGGGCCTGGCGGCTGGACGCGGAGGCCGGGAAGCTGACGCCGAACCCGCTGCCGTTCATGCAGGTCGCCTCCGGCTCGGGCACGCGGCACCTGGCGTTCCACCCGAGCGGTCGGTTCGTCTACGTCGCGGGCGAGCTGACGTCGTCGGTGACGGCCTTCACGTACGACGCGGCGCGCGGCACGTTCCGCTGGCTGCAGACCCTCGGCACGCTGCCGCGCGGCTTCACCGGCGAGAGCTACTGCGCGGAGGTCGCCGTGCACCCGGACGGCAGGTCGGTGTACGTCTCGAACCGCGGGCACGACAGCATCGCCCGGTTCGCGGTCGGCGCCGACGGGCGTCTCGACCTGCGCGAGACCACCTCGACCGGCGGCGCGTGGCCGCGGCACTTCGCCCTCGCCCCCGCCGGCGACGTGCTGCTGGTGGCGAACCAGAACAGCGACGACGTGGTGTCGTTCCGCGTCACCCGCTCCGGCGCCCTGCGCAGCACCGGCGCCACCGCCGCCGCGCCGAGCCCGGCGTGCGTGGCCTTCGGGGGCGTCCTGCCCTAGCCCCTCCTACGGCCGCCGGTGCCTGCCCGTTCGGGCGGACCACGCTGCTCAGCCGGCACGCACCGGACGCTGCGGAGGCCCGGGAACGGAGCCGGCACCGGCGACCGCTCTGAGTGCGCGGATCAGGGCGCGGACGGAGCCGCCGGCCGCCAGCTCCGGGGTGGTGAGGTAGCCCACGGAGCGGGTGGGGCGTCCGGGTCCGAGATCGGTGATCGTGACGCCGTCGGGTGCCTCGTGCAGCGAGAGCGCGGGCATGATCGCCATGCCGAGACCTCTGCTCACCATGGAGAGCACGGCTCCGTCGTCCTCGGTCAGGACGGTCGCCTTCGGAATCCAGTCCTGCCCGGCCCACCACCGGCGGGTGTACGAGCCGCAGTTCTCCTGCCAGTCCACCAGCGGCAGGGAGCGCGGGGCGGGGTGGCCCGCCGGGTGCACCAGCGCGTAGGGCTCCTCCAGGAGTACGTCGCCGATGAGTCCGGCGGGCAGGGACGCGAGGGAGCCGATCGTGGCGATGCCCACGTCCGCGCGCCCCTCGGCGACCTCCCCCGCGGTGCCCACGCCCAGTTCGCGGACGACGTACACCTCCGGTTCGATGCCGGGGTGGCGGTCGGCGAGGTGCTCCAGGACGGGCGGGAGCAGGAAGAGGGCGGCGCTGCGGAAGGCGGCGATGCGCAGCGGTCCCGCGACCGTGCCGCGCTCGGCGCCGCGGGCCTCCGCGGCCAGGGTGTCCAGGAGCCGCAGGATCCTGCGGGCGTGGGCGGCGGCGCCGGCACCGGCCGCGGTGGGCGTCGCGCCCTTGCGGCCCCGCTCGAAGAGGACCGCTCCGACCTTGCGTTCCGTACCGCGTATGGAGTGCGAGACGGCGGACTGGGTCAGTCCCAGGGCCTTGGCCGCCGCCGAGAACCCGCGCTCGCGCTCGACCGCCACGAGGACGCGGAGCTCGTGCGGGGCAAGGTCTCCTGCTGTCACCGGGGTCCCCACCTGCTTCCATGAGGGTCCTTCATGGATCGGACCGTTCCATGAGCCCAACCCTCTCCCCGGCGTCCGTATTTCCTCCTTACGGTCACCGCCATGACCGACACCGCGCTCACCGTGCACCAGACCGCCCGCCCCCACGGCTTCCCCACCGCCGGCCACTTCGCCTTCGTCGAGTCCGCGATGCCGGCACCCGGCCCGGGAACGGCGCTGGTGGAGAACCTGTACTGGTCGGTGGACCCCTACCACCGCGAAATGATGGACGGCGACTTCGCGCTCCACGCGCCGCTGGAGGGCCGCACGATCGGCCGGGTCGTGCACTCCCGCCATCCGTCGCTCCGCGAGGGCGGGATCGTCTTCCACCGGCAGGGCTGGCGCACCCACGCCGTCGTCACCACCGAACAGGCGCGCCCCGTCCCCCGCTTCGACGGCGTGCCGCTCTCCGCGCACTTGAGCATCCTCGGCGGCACCGGCCTGACCGCCTACGTCGGTCTGACCCGCATCGCCGGACTTCAGGAGGGCCAGGACGTGTTCGTCTCGGCGGCGGCCGGCGGCGTGGGCACGGCCACGGGGCGGCTCGCCCGGCTGATGGGGGCGGGGCGGCTGGTCGGCAGTGCGGGCACGTCGGCGAAGGCCGCCTATCTGACCGAGCACGTCGGCTACGACGAGGTGTTCGACTACCACGCGGGTCCGGTGGCCGAGCTGCTTGCCGGGGCGGCGCCCGACGGGGTCGACGTCTACATGGACAACGTCGGCGGCGAGCACCTCGAAGCGGCGATCTCCTCGCTGCGCGAGTACGGACGGATCGTACGGATCGGCACGATCGCCCAGTACAACGCCACCGGCACGCCCCACGCCCTGCGCAACCTTCCCGACATCGTCGAGAAGAGCCTGCGCATGGAGGGCTTCCTGGTCCGCAACTACGCCGACGTGCAGGAGGAGCTGTACGCGTTCGTCGTGCCGCATCTGCAGAGCGGCCGGGTCACCCTCGACGAGACCGTGGTCGACGGCTTCGACGGCATCGTCGACGGGTTCCTGGGGATGCTCCGCGGCGAGAACCGGGGCAAGATCATCGTGCGTGCGGCCGGGGCTGACGTCTGACGGCCCGGGGGTGTGCCGGCCCTCGGCACACCCCCGGCCCGCCCGCCACCGCCGTTCGCCGGTGCCGTTCGCCGAAACAATTTGTCAACGCCATTGACATACTGCCGGGTCCTCCCTACGTTCCTCCGTCGAAGCGCTTCGACACCTCTCATCGAACCGATTCGACGAGAACGACTCTCCCGGAGGCAGTGGATGTTGAAGGCACGGAGAAGGGCGCGCCTGCTGGCTGCCGCCCTGGCGGGAGCCCTGTCGCTGAGCACGCTCGCCGCGTGCGGCGGCTCCGACGACGGCGGTTCCGGCGACGGCAAGACCCTCCGGCTCTGGCACTACGAGGGCCCCGACAGCGCCATGGGCAAGGCGTGGGCCGAGGCCGTCACGGAGTTCGAGGACAGCCACCCGGGGGTGAAGGTCGAGTTCGAGGAGAAGGGCTTCGAGCAGATCCAGAAGACCGCCCCGCAGGTCCTCAACTCCGACCAGGCGCCAGACCTCATGGAGTACAACAAGGGCAACGCCACCACCGGCCAGCTCTCCCGCCAGGGCCTGCTGACCGACCTCACCGCCGAGGCGGAGAAGCGCGGCTGGGCCGACGCCGTGCCGCCGACCGTGGCGACCACCAGCCGGTACGACGAGAGCGGCGTCATGGGCTCCGGCGCCTGGTACGGCATCCCCAACTACGCCGAGTTCACGATGGTCTACTTCAACAAGGACCTCTTCGCGGAGCACGGCGTCGAGGTCCCGACGACGTTCGCGGAGCTGGAGGACGCGCTCGCGACGTTCAAGGACGCCGGCATCACCCCCTTCGCCAACGCCGGTGCCGAGTACATGGCGCAGCAGTACCTCTACCAGCTCGCCCTCAGCCGGGCCGACAAGGCGTGGGTCGACTCCTTCCAGATGGAGGGCGAGACCGACTTCTCCGACGCGGCCTGGACGTACGCCGCCGAGACCTTCGCCGACTGGGTCGACAAGGGCTACCTCGCCGAGAACTCCTCCGGCACCAAGGCCGAGGACGCCGGCGTCTCGTTCATCCAGGGCAAGCACCCGATGCTCTTCTCCGGAAGCTGGTGGTTCGGCCGCTTCCAGGCGGAGATCCAGAAGTTCGGCTGGGACACCTTCCTGTGGCCCGGCAGCGACCTGACCCTCGGCTCCGGCGGCAACCTGTGGGTGGTCCCGGAGGGCGCCGAGAACAAGGAGCTGGCGTACGACTTCATCGACATCACGATGAAGAAGGGCATCCAGAACGTCCTGGGCGACAACGGCGGCGTCCCCGTCGCGGCCGACGCGGCCGCGATCAAAGACCCGCAGTCGAAGGCCCTCATCGAGGACTACACGACCCTCGCCGGGAACGACGGCCTCGCCTACTACCCCGACTGGCCGGCCAACGGCTTCTACGACTCGATGACCTCCGAGACGCAGAAGCTCCTCACCGGCAGCGCGGAGCCGGGCGACGTGCTGGAGTCGCTCCAGGCCGAGTACGACGAGAACGTGCTCCAGGAATGACGGCCGTCGTCTCCAAGGACGCGGCTCGCCCCGCCGGCGGGAGCGGAACCCCCTCCCGCCGGCGGTGGCGCACAAGCCGCGGCGGCCGTGCGCGCCGGCCGTCCACCGAGGGCTCGTACGCGCTCTTCCTGCTGCCCGGCGCGCTGGCGTTCCTCGTCGTCATCGTCGTGCCGTTCGCGATGAACACCGGGATCAGCTTCACCGACTGGAGCGGCGTCGGCACGCCGGAGTTCACCGGTCTTCAGAACTACGACCGGCTCCTCGGCGACGACGACTTCCGCGAGTCCTTCCGGCACAGCCTGGCCATGGTCGCGGCGATGGCGCTGATCCCGACCGCGCTCGGGCTGGTGCTGGCGTCGGCGCTCTTCGACTTCGTCGGCAGGCACGCCGGCAGCCGCTGGGTGGCCGTGCTGCGCGCCTGCTTCTATCTGCCGCAGGTGCTGCCGATCGCGGTCGCCGGCATCGTGTGGAGCTGGATCCTGGCCCCGGAGAGCGGTTCGCTGAACGAACTCCTGGGCGCCGTGGGGCTCGACGCGCTCCAGCAGGACTGGCTCGGCGACCCGGACTGGGCGCTGTACAGCGTGATGGCCGTGATGGTGTGGGTGCAGATCGGCTTCCCGCTGGTGATCTTCATGTCCGGGCTGCAGCGCGTCGACCCGGCGCTGCACGAGGCGGCGGAGCTGGACGGCGCGGGCTGGTGGCGGCGGTTCTGGCACGTGACCCTGCCCCAACTGCGGCCGGAGATCGCGGTGGTGCTGCTCTGGTGCACGATCGCGGCGCTGAAGGTCTTCGGCATGGTGTACGTCCTCACCGGCGGCGGCCCCGGCGGGGCGACGAACGTCCCGTCCTACTTCGCGTACCAGAACTTCTTCGAGAACTTCCAGGCCGGCTACGGCGCCGCGATCTCCACCGTCCTCACGGTGCTCATCCTGGCACTGGCGGTCGTCGCCCTGAAGCTGCAGACGAGGGCGGAGGACGAGAACTCGTGACCGCGGTCAGGAAGTACCCCGTGCTCGTGGCGCTGGTGGTGGGCGCGGCGTTCATGGTGCTGCCGTTCTTCGTGGTGCTGATGAACGCGGTGAAGTCGCCGGAGGAGTACAGCAGCGACGGGCCGCTGAGCCTGCCGGACGGCGTGTACCTCGACGGGCTCGCGGACTTCTGGGAGCGCGTCGACTTCGGCCAGAAGCTGTGGAACTCGGTGCTGATCTCCGGCTCGGTGGCGGTGCTCGCCGTGGTGCTGTCGGTGCTCAGCGCGTACGCCATCGGCATCGGGCGGATCCGCGGGCGGCCGTACGTGCTGGCGTTCTTCGTGCTGGCGAACATGCTGCCGCAGGAGGCGCTGGTCTACCCGGTCTACTACCTGTCGAAGGAGGCGGGCCTCTACGACACCCGGCTGAGCGTGGTGATCGTCTTCACCGTCGTGCAGTCCGCCTTCGGCACGTATCTGCTGGCCTCGGTGCTCGGCGGCTTCCCGCGCGAGGTGATCGAGGCGGCGCGGATCGACGGGGCGGGCAAGTGGCAGGTGCTGTGGCGGGTGGTGGTGCCCGTGAGCCGGCCGACGATCGGCGTGCTGATGGTGCTGTTCTTCATCTGGACGTGGAACGAGTTCCTGCTGCCGCTGGTCATGCTCGTCTCGGACGACAACCAGACCGTGTCCGTCGCCCTCGGTGTGCTCCAGGGGCAGCGGGACATGGACGCCACGATGACGAACGCCGCCGCCCTGCTGGGCGTGCTGCCGGCGATCGCGTTCTTCCTCATCTTCCAGCGGACCCTGACCCGCGGCATCGCCGTGGGCGCGGTCAAGTGATCCCCGTACGCCCCCGACGTGCCCCACGACGTGCTCTCCAAGTGACCCCGAGAGGCTGCGCATGAAGTTCACCGACGGCTACTGGATGCTGCGCGCGAAGGCGGCGGGGAGCCGCCGGTACCGGGAGCGGCGCCCGTCCGCACATCCGCACCGCGTCAGCTCACCCCGCTCGCACCACCGCATCTCACCCGCCTGTCCACGGCCCCGCCGTGGACTCCGCGCGGTCAAGTGATCCCCGTACGCCCCCGACGTGCCCCACGACGTGCTCTCCAAGTGACCCCGAGAGGCTGCGCATGAAGTTCACCGACGGCTACTGGATGCTGCGCGCGGGCGTCCGCGCCGCCTACCCGGTCGAGGTGCTCGACGTCACCGCCGGGGACGGCACGCTGGACGTCCACGCACCGACCCAGCCCATCCGGCACCGCGGCGATCTGCTGAAGGGCCCGGTCATGACGGTCTCCTGCCACTCCCCCATGCCCGACGTGATCGGCGTGACGCTCACCCACTTCGACGGCGGCACCGACGCCGGGCCGCGCTTCCGGCTCGCCGAGTCCGGATCGCACGCGCAGGTCTCGTACGACGACGAGCACGCCCTGCTCACCGCCGGCGGCCTCGCCCTGCGGGTGACGCGCGGCGGGCCCTGGCGGCTGGACTTCCTCACCGCCGACGGGCTGAAGCCGCTGACCTCCTCCGGCCCCAAGGGCATGGCGATCATGGAGACCGACACCCCCGGCGGCGGTCCGGAACGGCACTATCTGCGCGAGCAGCTCGGGCTCACCGTCGGCACCCACGTCTACGGGCTCGGCGAGCGCTTCGGGCCGCTGGTGAAGAACGGCCAGGTCGTGGACATCTGGAACGCGGACGGCGGCACGGCCACCGAGCAGGCCTACAAGAACGTGCCGTTCTACCTCACCGACGCCGGCTACGGCGTCTTCGTCGACCACCCCGGGCGGGTGTCGCTGGAGGTGGGCTCGGAGGCGGTGTCGCGGGTGCAGTTCAGCGTTGAGGGGCAGGAGCTGACGTACTACGTCATCCACGGGCCGACGCCCAAGGAGATCCTGCGCAAGTACACGGCCCTGACCGGCCGGCCCGCCCTGCCGCCGGCCTGGTCGTTCGGCCTGTGGCTGTCGACGTCCTTCACGACCTCGTACGACGAGGAGACCGTCACCTCCTTCATCGACGGGATGGCCGAGCGCGATCTGCCGCTGTCCGTCTTCCACTTCGACTGCTTCTGGATGCGCGAGTTCCACTGGTGCGACTTCGAGTGGGACCCGCGGGTCTTCCCCGACCCGGCGGGCATGCTGCGCCGGCTGAAGGAGCGGGGGCTGCGGATCTGCGTGTGGATCAACCCGTACATCGCGCAGCGCTCCCCGCTCTTCGCCGAGGGCCGCGACGCCGGCTACCTGCTGCGCAAGCCGGACGGCGGGGTGTGGCAGTGGGACCTGTGGCAGCCGGGGATGGCGCTGGTGGACTTCACCAACCCCGACGCGCGCGCCTGGTACGCGGGCAAGCTCGCGGCGCTGCTCGACATGGGCGTGGACTGCTTCAAGACCGACTTCGGCGAGCGGGTGCCCACCGACGTCGCGTACTTCGACGGCGCCGACCCGGAGCGGATGCACAACTACTACACGTACCTCTACAACGAGACGGTCTTCGACGTGCTGAAGAAGCACCGCGGCGAGGGCGAGGCGGTGGTCTTCGCGCGCTCGGCGACGGCCGGGAGCCAGCAGTTCCCGGTGCACTGGGGCGGGGACTGCGAGTCGACGTACGAGGCGATGGCCGAGTCGCTGCGCGGCGGTCTGTCGCTGGGGATGTCGGGCTTCGGCTACTGGAGCCACGACATCGGCGGCTTCGAGGGCACGCCGTCGCCGGCGCTGTTCAAGCGGTGGATCGCCTTCGGGCTGCTGTCGTCGCACAGCCGGCTGCACGGCTCGTCGTCGTACCGGGTGCCGTGGCTCTTCGACGAGGAGGCCGTGGACGTGCTGCGGGTGTTCACGAAGCTGAAGCTGCGGCTGATGCCGTATCTGGACGCGGTGGCGCGCGAGGCACACGAGTCGGGCGTGCCGATGATGCGGCCGATGGCCCTGGAGTTCCCGGAGGACCGGGCGTGCACGCATCTGGAGCGGCAGTACATGCTCGGGCCCGATCTGCTGGTGGCGCCGGTGTTCAGCGACGGGGGCGACGTCTCGTACTACGTCCCGGAGGGTACGTGGACGCATCTGCTGAGCGGCGAGGAGGTGGTGGGGCCGCGGTGGGTGCGGGAGCGCCACGGGTTCGCGAGCGCGCCGGTGCTGGTGCGGCCGGGCGCGGTGCTGCCGGTGGGGGCGGTGGACGACCGGCCGGACTACGACTACGCGGACGGCGTGACACTGCGCGCGTACGGGCTGCGGCCTGGGCAGCGGGTGCGGGTGCCGGTCGGGGGGCGGGTGTTCACGGTGGTCTGCGAGGGCGGCACGGTACGGGCCTCGGCGGGCGACGGGGAGGCGGCGGGTGCGGGCTCCGGCGGCGGCGCGGGCGGGCCCTGGGCGCTGGAGGTCGTCGGCGGTCCCACGGTGCGCGCGGAATCGGGCCGCGGCGTCCTCGTCGCGGAGGTGGGCTAAGGTCCGGCACTCCGGCAGTTCGAACGAACGGCGGGTCGAGCAGGGGGAGTTGATGGTCAAGATCACCGATGTGGCCCGGCACGCCGGGGTGTCGCCGAGCACCGTCTCGTATGCGCTCAGCGGCAAGCGCCCGATCTCCGAGGAGACCCGGCAGCGCATCGAGTCCAGCATCCGCGAGCTCGGCTACCGCCCGCACGCCGGTGCCCGCGCGCTCGCGAGCAGCAGGTCCAACGTGCTGGCGCTGGTCATCCCGTTCCGCAGCGGGATCCATGTGCCGGTCGTCATGCAGTTCGCGGTCTCGGTGGTGACGACGGCGCGGCAGCACGACCACGACGTGCTGCTGCTCACCCAGGAGGAGGGCGAGGAGGGGCTGCGGCGGGTGGCGGACACGGCGCTGGTCGACGCGCTCATCGTGATGGACGTGCAGTTGCACGACGCCCGGCTGCCGCTGCTGCGGGCCCTGGACCGGCCCTCGGTGCTCATCGGCTTCCCGGCCGACGCCGCCGGACTGACCTGCATCGACCTGGACTTCGCGGCGGCCGGCGGTGCCTGCGTGACGCATCTGGCGGAGCTGGGGCACCGGTGCGTGGCCCTCGTCGGCTCGCCGCCGGAGGTGTATCTGCGCCGGACGGGCTTCGCGCAGCGCGTCACGCAGGGCTTCACCGCGGCGGCCGACGAGCGGGGGCTGACGTCGACGGTGCACCCCTGCGAGGCGACCCCGGCGGCGGCGCAGGCGATGGCGGAGCAACTGCTCCGCGAGCACCCGGAGCTGACCGGCGTGGTCGTGCACAACGAGCCGGTGGTGCAGCCGCTGATCGACGCGTTCCGGCGGCTCGGGCTGCGGGTGCCGGAGGACCTGTCGGTGGTGGCGATCTGCCCGGACGAGCTGGCCGAGCAGGCACCGCTGCCGATCTCGTCGGTGGCGGTGCCCTCCGCGCGTATCGGGACGCGGGCCGTGGAGCTGCTGATGGGCAAGCTCGACGGGCAGGACGTGCCGGAGGCGACGATGCTGCCGCCGTGGCTGACCCGGCGGGCGACGACGGCGCCGCGCGCCGGCTGACCGGGGGGCGGGCGGACCTTCGGGGGAACGGAACGGAGCAACTCATCGCGTAGTCGAAGCGTTTCGACTAGATCACAAGGAGTCGCGCACGTGAAACGAAGAACGATTCTTGCCGCCCCGCTGGCGCTCCCGCTGGCCGGTTCCCTCACCACCGCACTCGCCGGCACCGCCGCCGCGGCCCCGGCCGCTCCAGCCGGTTCGGCAGCCGCCGCCAAGGTGCGCGAGCTGCTGGCCCGGCTCACCCTGGACGAGAAGATATCCCTGCTCCACCAGTGGCAGCCCGCCATCCCCCGGCTGGGGATGAAGGCGTTCCGCACCGGCACCGAGGCCCTGCACGGCCTCGCCTGGCTCGGCCCCGCCACCGTCTTCCCGCAGGCCGTCGGCCTCGCCTCCACCTGGAACCCCGAACTGATCCGCGAGGTCGGCGAAGCGGTCGGCGACGAGGTGCGCGGCCTCCAGCACGAACGCCCCGCCGGCTGGGGCCTGAACGTGTGGGCACCGACGGTCAACCTGCTGCGCGACCCGCGCTGGGGCCGCAACGAAGAGGGCTACTCCGAGGATCCGTACCTGACCGGCGTCATCTCCACGGCCTACGCGGGCGGGCTGACCGGCGGCGACCCCGACAACCTCAAGACGGCCCCCCTCGTCAAGCACTACCTGGCCAACAACAACGAGGTCCGGCGCGACCAGACCTCCTCGGACCTGCGCCCGCGGGTGCTCAAGGAGTACGAGGAGCCGGCCTACCGGGCGGCGATCTCCGCCGACGCCGCGTGCGGCGTCATGACCGCGTACAACCTCGTCAACGGCCGCCCCTGCACGGTCACCGACCTGAACGCCTCCGTACGCACCTGGACCGACCGCTCCCTGCTCAACGTCACCGACGCCTGGGCCCCCAACAACCTCCCGGCCACCGGCTCGCAGAAGTACTTCGGCACCCTCGCCGAGGCCGACGCCGCCATCCTCAAGGCCGGCGTCGACAGCTTCACCACCGACGACACCGACGGCGGCCCGACCGCCGCCGCCGTCAAGGAGGCGCTGGCGAAGGGCCTGCTCACCGAGGCGGACGTCGACACCGCGGTGCGGCACATCCTCGACATCCGCGCCCGCCTCGGCGACTTCGCCGCGGACGGCGGCCCGTACGGGCACCTCGACAAGTCCGTCATCGACAGTCCCGCGCACCGCAGGCTCGCCCGCCGCACCGCCGCCGAGGCGGTCGTGCTGCTGAAGAACGACCGCGGCGCGCTGCCGCTCGACGCCCGCAAGCTGCGGAAGGTCGCGGTCGTCGGCCCGCTGGCCGACACCCTCTACACCGACTGGTACTCGGGCAGCCTGCCGTACGCGATCACGCCGCTGCAGGGCATCACCGACCGCCTCGGCGCGGGCGCCGAGGTGACCACCGGCGAGGGCGTCGACCGCGTGGCGCTGAAGAACGCCGTGACCGGCCGCTACGTCACCGCGGGCCGCGGCGACGGGGGCGCGGCGCTGGCGGAGAGCGCGACGGCGGCGGGCGGGACCGAGCAGTTCGACGTCTTCGGCTGGGGCGAGGGCGTCGTCACGCTGCGGGCCGTCGCCAACGGCAAGGTCGTCGGCATGCGCGACGGCCAGTTCTACAACGACCAGGACCAGCCCAACGGCTGGTTCGTCTCGCAGTTGTTCCGCCCCGAGGAGCAGGACGACGGCACGGTGGTGCTGCGCTACGCGGGCTACGAGAACTGGCTGGGCGACGCCGTCTACCTCCGCGCCCGCGAGGAGGACGGCGCGCTCGTCCTCGGCACCGCCGCCGACGCCTCCCGCTACACCCTCGAAACGCTTCGGGACGGCATCGACGAGGCCGTGGCGGCGGCACGGGCCGCGGACACCGCGATCGTCGTCGTCGGCTCGATGCCGTTCATCAACGCCCGCGAGACCGACGACCGCGAGGACATGGGCCTGGCCGGCACCCAGTCGGCGCTGGTACGCGCCGTGCTCGCCGCCAACCCCAGGACCGTCGTCGTGGTCGAGAACAGCTACCCCACCACGCTGACCTGGGAGCAGGAGCACGTCCCCGCGCTGGTGTGGACGACCCACGCCGGCCAGGAGACCGGCCGCTCGCTGGCCGACGTGCTGTTCGGCGACGTGAACCCGGCGGGCCGGCTCACCCAGACCTGGTACCGCTCGGCCGCCGGCCTGCCGCCGATCCTGGAGTACGACAACATCAAGTACGAGCGCACGTACCAGTACTTCACCGGCGACGTGCTCTACCCCTTCGGCCACGGCCTGTCGTACACCACCTTCCGCTACGGCCGCCCCCGGCTGCTGCGCGACGCCGTCGCCGTGCCGGTCACCAACACCGGCAGCCGCGCGGGCGCGGAGGTCGTGCAGCTCTACACGCGGCAGCGCGACTCACGCGTGAAGCAGCCGCTGAAGAAGCTCCAGGCGTTCGCCAAGGTGACCCTCCGGCCCGGCGAGACGCGCACGGTGACGCTGCCGCTGCCGCGCGCGGCGCTGGCGCACTGGGACGTCACCCGGGAGCGCTGGGTGGTGGAGCGCAGCACGTACGACGTGCTCGTCGGCGCCTCGTCCGGGGACATCCGGGCGCGGGCGGAGCTGGCCGTCGACGGCGAGACGGTGCCCCCGCGGGATCTGCGGCGTACGACGCGGGCGGAGAACTTCGACGACTACGCGGGCGTGCGGCTGGTCGACGAGTCGAAGCCGCAGGGCACGGCGGTCGCCGCGGAGTCGGCGGGCGCGTGGCTGCTGTTCGCGGACGCCGACCTGCGGCGCGGGGCACGGCGGCTCGTGGCGCGGGTGGCGAAGGAGTCGCCGGGCGCGGGCACGGTGCAGGTGCGGCTGGACGCGCCGGACGGCCCGGTGGCGGGCGGGGCGGAGGTGCGCAGCACGGGGTCGCGGTACGCGTACGAGGAGGTCACGGCGGTGCTGCGGGGCGCGGCCGGGCGACGGGACGTGTATCTGGTGCCGGGTGAAGGGGTGCGTATCGCGGACTTCTCGTTGAGCTGAGCCGCGGGTCGGTGGTCCGCGACGGGCGGGAGGACGGCCGCCCGCCGCGGACGCTGGTTCCGACGCCGCCGGGGCGGGGTACCGCGGCCGGCGGCGTCGGGGCTTTCTGGGCCCCCGGGGACGTCCCCCGGGGAGTACGGGGAACGTCCCCGGGCGTACCGGGGCGTTCAGTCCCCGGAGACGGCGATGGACTGGAACTCGCGGAGCACCTTCTCCGGCGCCGAGTTCTGGCTGACGGCCTTGCCCAGGTCGTTGCCCATCACCCCGAGCAGCTCGGCCCAGACCGGCCGCGTGGTGGGGTCGAACCGGGCCCGCCCGGTCATCCCCACGTACCGCCCGACCCGCCGGTCGTCCTTGAGCACGTCGACCGCCGACTGCGTCGTGGGCAGCAGGCCCTCGGTCTTCAGATACGGCACGTAGTTCTCGGGCCGGTAGAAGAAGCTGAGGAAGTCGCGGATCAGCTCGCGGCTGCCGGACTTCCTGAACGCCATCAGGTAGTCCTGGATCCCGTGCGCGACGGGCTCGGCGCCGTGGCCGACCGGGTGCACGGCGAGCCCGTAGTCGACGTCGCCCTTCTCGATGAGGTCCAGGAACGCCCGCGCGCCGAAGGCGCCGTAGACCATCGCGGCCTTGCCCTGGGCGAACAACGGCCAGGTGCCGTCGGGGCGGTTGGTCTGGCCGGGGTTGGGCTGGGTGTAGCCGCGCTTGGCGAGGTCCTGGAGGAAGCCGAGCGTTTCGACGTTGCGGTCGCTGTCGATGGCCCACCTCCCCTTCGCCGTCCAGCCGCCGCCGTTGGCGCGGGCCCAGGTGCCGAACTCGTAGTGCCCGGACTCGATGCCGAGGGCCAGCCCGTACGGGACGTACTTCCCGGGCAGCGCCTTGATCCGGTCGGCGGCGTCGAGGAACTGGTCGCGGGTCTCCGGCGGCCCGTCGAAGCCGGCCTCGCGCAGGATCGCCTTGTTGTAGTACATGCCGTTGACGGTGGCCAGGAACGGCAGCGCGTACTGCCGGCCCCGGAAGGAGGCGTTGTCGGCGAAGGCGGGCATGAAGTCGCGGTAGACCTCGGGGGTGAGGACGTCCTCGGCGGGGTGCAGCAGGTCGGCGTCGGCGTAGTCGGCGAAGAGGTTGAGGTTGGCGATGTCGGGCAACTGGCCCGTCTGCACCATCGTGTTGATCTGGGTCTGCAGGTTGCCCCAGTCGATGATCTGCAGCTTGACGCTCTTGCCGGGGTTCTTGTCCTCGAACTTCGCGACGAGCTTGCGCCAGTACGGCTGCGTGCCGTCGGTGTACTGTGCGATGACGACCTTGATGGAGTCCGGGTCGCCGGCCGCGACGGGCCGGCCGCAGGCGGCCGCCAGCGCACCGAGCGCCGACGCGGAGGCGAGCGCGCCGCCGGCGCGCAGGACGGCCCTTCTGCCGGGCCCGCTGCCGGGCATGGAGTGGCTCATTTGGTGCTGCCCTTCGTCAGGCCGCTCACCAGGTACCGCTCGATGAGCGCGAACAGGATCACCGCGGGCACGATCGCCATCAGGGAGGCGGCGAAGAGGTACTGGTAGTTCGTCTCGTACAGGCCCACGAACTGCTGCACGCCGACGGTGAGCGGCACCCGGTTCTCGGTGGGCTCGTTGAAGACCGTCAGCGAGATGACGAACTCGTTCCAGACCTGGATGAACGTGAAGATGGTGACGGTGATGAGCCCGGGGGCCGCGAGCGGCAGCGCCATCCGCACCATGATCCGGAAGCGCCCGAGCCCGTCGAGCATCGCCGCCTCGTCTATCTCCACGGGTATGGAGCTGAACTGGGTGTGCAGGATCCAGATGGCGAAGGCGATGTTGAAGGCGCAGTTGACCGCGACGATGAACCAGTAGCTGTGGATCCCGCCGGTGAACACCGCCTCCCGGTACAGGCCGATGAGCAGCGCCACCGCGGGGAACATCTGGGAGACCAGCACCAGCCCGAGGAACGCGCCCCGGCCGCGGAACTTCGTCCGCGCCAGGATGAACGCGGCGGGCGCGGCGATCAGCAGCACCACGGCCGTGGAGACCAGCGCGACGATCAGGCTGACCTTGAAGTAGCTCGCGAGCGGGATCTTGTCCCACACGTCCGCGTAGTTGGACCAGGCCCACTCGTCGGGCAGGTAGTCGGCGGGCACCTGGAAGAGCTCGGCGTCGGTCTTCAGCGAGCCCAGGAACATCGCCACGTACGGCGCGAGGAAGAACAGCGCGACGCAGAGCCCCGCGAGCGGCAGCCCGATGTGCCGCACCCGCCGCCACCCGGCGGCCAGCGGCCCGGTCACGGGACGTACGCCGCGGGCGAGGGCGGCCGCGGCGAGCCGCGTGCGGCGGCCGAGGGCCTCGGCGGCCTCGCCGCCTCTGCGCTCCTTGCCGGGGGCGAGCGGGTCGCGGCCCTTGAGCAGCTTGATGAGGACGGCGATGAGGAGGCTGATCGCGATCACGTTGAGCACGCCGAGGGCGGCGGCCTCGCCGGTGTCGAGCCGGCCGGTGAAAGCGATCTTGTACATGAACGTGACGGAGGTGTCGGCGTGGTTGCCGGCCGTCTTGCCCATGATCACCCAGATCAGGGCGAAGGCGTTGAAGACATGCAGCATGTTGAGCACGAGCGCGACCGTCAGCGAGGGCCGCAGCATCGGCAGCGTCACCCGGCGCCAGGTGGTCCACGGCCCGGCCCCGTCGATCTTCGCGGCCTCCATCAGCTCGCCGGGGATGGTCTGCAGCCCGGAGAGCAGGACGTACGCCGTGAAGGGGATCGAGGTGACGATCCCGACCGCCATGAGGGCGTAGAAGGCGATGTCCGGGTCCTTGTACCAGTCCACCGGCGAGTCGAGGATTTTCAGATCCATCAGCAGCCGGTTGAGCAGGCCGTTCCCGCCCTCGTAGATGAAGCGCCAGACGGTCGCGGTCATCACCAGGGACGTCGCCCACGGCACGATCAGCGCGAGCCGGACGAAGCGGCGGCCGAAGAAGTCCTTGGCGAGGAACTGCGCGAGGGCGAGGGAGGCGAGGACCGTGAGGCCCACGACGACCACGACCCACAGGAGGGTGTTGCCGACGACGCCGGGGAGTTCGTCCTCGGCGAAGAGGCTGCGGTAGTTCTCCAGACCGGCGAAGCCGTCGGTCAGGCCGATGCGGTTGATCTCGACGAAGGACATCCCGACCATGTAGATCGCCGGGAAGACGATGACGGCCGCGATGAGCAGGGTGCTGGGTGCCAGCCAGCGTACGGGGACGGTCCGCCGCCACAGGGCGCGCAGCGGGCTCACCGGGGGTGGCGCGGTGCCGGCCCGGGGGGCCGGGGATGTCGGCGGGGCACCGCCTTCGTTCCGTACGGGATCGGCGGTCGCCTCGGCGCGGGGCGTCGTCGTCAACGGGCACCTCCTGCTGGTCGGTCAGGTCCCGGGGCGCCCTGATCGCCCGGATCGCGCCGCTGGGCCCGCACGCCCGGGTGGCGCTGATCGCCCGGGTGGCCTGGGGGTTCTGCTGTCTTCCCGTCGCCGGGTGCGAGGTCGTGCAGCGGGACGATCTGCCCGGCGGCACCGCCGAACAGCTCCCCGTCCAGGTGGGCCACGGCCCGCCCGATCGCGCCGACCGCGACGCACTCCTCGTCGAGCGCGGACGCGCGCAGCTCCGGCACCCGCAGGCACACGTCCTCCAGCCGCCGCCGCAGCCGCGGCAGCAGCACGTCGGCGGCGCGCGAGAAGGCGCCGCCGAGGACGACCAGCTCGGGGTCGAGGGTCATGACCATCGCCGAGGTGCCCAGCGCCAGGTCGTCGCAGTAGCGCTCGACGGCCGCCACGGCGATGGGGTCGCCGCCGCGGGCGGCGGCGAAGGTGTGCCGCGCGGCGTCGCTCTTGGGCACGCCCGGGGGGACGGCGGGGCAGTCGTGGAGGTACGAGGCGGCGGTGACCCAGTGCGTCACGGGGTGCATGCCGACCTCGCCGGCGACGCCGCCGAACCCGCGGTGCACCTGCCCCCCGACGACCAGCGCGGCGCCGGTGCGCCGGCCGGCGTGCAGGAAGACGGTGTCGTCGACGCCTTTGGCCACGCCCCACTCCAGCTCGGCGAGGGCGGCGAGGCGGGAGTCGTTGTCGATCTGCACGGCGCAGGGGAAGAGGGCGCCGATACGGGCGGCGAGATCGACGCCGGTCCAGTTGGCGACGCCGGCGCAGAACTGCACGGTGCCGGCACGGTCCACGATGCCCGTGGTACCCGCGCCGACGGCCCACAGCTCCTCCCGCCGCAGCCCGACGGCGGTCAGGCAGTCGGCGACGGCCAGGTCCGCGGCGGCGATGCGGTCGTCGACGGGGGTGGCGGGGCCGACGGTGCGGTGCGTCTGGGCGTGGACGGTGCCGTCGAGGTCGGCGACGGCGGCGCGCACGCTGTGTACGCCGATGTCGATGCCGGCGACGTGCCCGGCGTCGGCCCGGAACCGGTACCGCCGCGCGGGCCGCCCGACGGTGCCCTGCGCGGGCCCCACCTCCTGGACCCAGCCCAGCTCCACGAGCTGCCCGACGACGTCCTTGGTCGACGGCCGGGACAGGCCGGTCCGCTCGGCGACCGCGGTGAGGGTGAGCGGCTCGGCGCCGCGCAGGACGTCCACGACCGCCAGCGAGTTCAGATGCCGCAGCCGGGACAGATCCCCGCCCAGCTCCGCTGCCGATGCCATGCGCCACGCCCCTCCCGAGCCCACCACCAGCCGTCACGACTAACGATGGACTCCTTTACATATTTACGATGGAGCCCTTTATATGGAGTGGAGAACGCCAGCGTCAACCCGTCGAACGGAGAACGACCTTGATCATCCCCACGCCGTCGCGCAGCTCCCCCCGCCCCGGCTCGTACGCCCTGGGGCCGGAAACGCCGCTGCACGTCGCCGATCCGGCGCTCGCCCCGGTCGCCCGCGTCCTGCGCGAACAGCTCCTGCCCGGCACGGGATGCACGCTGCCGCCGGGACGAGGCGGGATCGAGCTGGCCCTGTCCGCGGACCTGGCCGCGGACCCGGGTGCGGGGCCGGAGTCGTACCGCCTGACGATCGCCCCCGACGGCATCCGCATCGCCGCGGGCGGCGCGGCCGGCGCCTTCTACGGCGTGCAGACGCTGCGCCAGCTCCTGCCGCCGGACACCCTGCGCCGTACGGCACTCGACGAGGGCCCGTGGGAACTGGGCTGCGTCGAGATCGAGGACCGGCCGCGGTTCGCGTGGCGGGGCGTGCTGCTGGACGTGGCCAGGCACTTCTTCACCAAGCGCGACGTGCTGCGCGTGATCGACCAGATGGCGCTGCACAAGCTGAACGTGCTCCACTTCCACCTCACCGACGACCAGGGCTGGCGCCTGGAGATCAAGCGCTACCCGCGGCTGACGGAGATCGGCTCCTGGCGCACGGAGTCGAAGCCGGGCTGGAACGAGACGGGCGACGGCCGCCCGCACGGCGGCTACTACACGCAGGACGACATCCGCGAGATCGTCGCGTACGCGGCGGCGCGGCACATCCTCGTCGTGCCGGAAGTCGACGTGCCCGGACACACGCAGGCCGCCCTCACGGCGTACCCCGAACTGGGCAACACGGGCGCGCAGTTGGAGGTGGCGACCGGCTGGGGCGTGAAGTCGGACATCCTCAACGTCTCGGACGGGACGCTGGACTTCGTACGGAACGTCTTCGACGAGGTGATCGAGCTGTTCCCCAGCCCGATCATCTGCGTCGGCGGCGACGAGTGCCCGAAGGACCAGTGGAAGGCGAGCCCCGCGGCGCAGGCGCGGATGGCGGAGCTGGGGCTGCGCAACGAGGACGAGCTGCAGAGCTGGTTCATCCGGCAGGTCTCGGACCATCTGGAGGCGCGCGGACGGCAGTTGCTCGGCTGGGACGAGATCCTGGAGGGGGGCCTGCCGCCGGCCGCGACGATCGTGTCGTGGCGCGACCACCACGGCGCGGTGCGGGCGGCCCGCGAGGGCCACCAGGTGATCACCAGCCCGGCCCGCCAGGTCTACCTCGACTACCGCGCCTCGGACTCGGCGGACGAACCGGTCCCGGTGGGCACCGTCCTGCCGATCGAGGAGGTCTACGCCTTCGAACCGGTCCCGGAGGAACTGCGCGGCACCCCGGCGGCGGATCTGGTCATCGGCGCGCAGTGCGGCCTGTGGACCGAGGCGATCGACAACGTCCGGGCGCTGGACTACCAGGCGTTCCCACGGATGAGCGCGTTCGCGGAGACGGTGTGGTGCGCGGAGTCGCGGGACGGGGCGGGCTTCGCGGAGCGACTGGCGCACCACCTGGGCCGGTTGGAGGCGCTGGGGGTGGAGTACCGGAGGCCGGAGGGCCCGAGGCCGTGGGAGCGGCGGCCGGGGGTGCGGGGGCGGCCGGTGACGAGGGAGGAGTACTTGGCGGAGGTGGAGGCGGACACGAGGAACATCAGGTAGGGGGCGCGCAGTCGGTGACCGGTTACGGGGGGCCGGTCACCTGCGAGGCTACCGGCGGGGCCGCGGAGGTGCGGGAGCGGAGCGCCAAGGAGGTGCGGGGCACAGCCCCGGTTGATTCGGGGCACAGCCCCCGGCGGGGGTGCGGGGGCGCAGCCTCGCTCCGGATGCGGCAGTCCCGCGGGATCCGGGGCCCGACTCCGCGGGGGCACGGAGACGCAGCCCCTGGCGGGGCGCCCGGCGCAGCCCCGGAGGGTGCCGGGCGCAGCCCGGTGACCCACCGGGCCGCCCATCTCCTGAGTGTGCGGGCCTCCGTCCGCCGTCAAGGGCAACGGCAACGCTGCACGAGTGGCAGCCGCTCCTCGGGGACGGCGGAGCATTGCGGTGAAGCACAGGCGTTCCTAGCGCCAGGGATCGAGGGCGAGTTTGCCCCGGGTCTGGCCCGCTTCGAGTTGGTGCAGCACTGCGGGCCCCTCTGCCAGGGGATGGACGTGGGGGGTACCGGGCGGGTACACGCCGTGGGCGATGAGCGCCTCGATCTCGACGAGCAACGACTGGTAGACGGACGGGGTCGCGACCGCCAGCGCACCGATGTGCAGACCCTTGACCTGGACCTGGTGGGTGAAGACCAGATCGTGTGTGGTCACTGCGGCATCGCCGGAAGCGGCACCGAAGACGACGACGCGTCCGGTGAAGGGTTTGGTGACCGACAAGCTGGTCTTGAACGTGGCCTTTCCCACCGATTCCAGGACCAGGTCGACCCCGCCGGTCAGGCGGGTGATCTCCGCAGCCAGCTCAGGGCGTCGGCTGTCCAGGACCTCGTCGGCGCCGAGCGCTTTGACGGTGTCATGCTTCGCTGGTGACGCCGTCGCGACAACGCGCGCACCGTAGTGGCGGGCAAGGCGAACGGCGGCCTGCCCCACACCTCCGGCCGCGGCATGAACGAGCACCACGTCACTCGTCTTGATCTCGCCCAACGGCTTCAGCGCTGCCAGGGCGGTGGCCCAGTTCAGCACGAGACCGAGAGCTTCGGGGTCGCTCCAGCCGGCAGGCACGGGAAGGACACCCGCGGCCGGCATCGTCATGTACTGCGCGAAGGCACCCGGGCCGGCTCCGACGACGTGGGTGCCGAGCTGCAGCGGGCTCTCGACGTCCGGGCCGACGCCCACGATCTCGCCGGCGGCCTCGAAGCCCGCCACGTAGGGCGCCTGCGGCCCGCCTCCGTACGTTCCACGGGTCTGCATGACGTCAGCGAAGTTGACGCCGGCGGCGCCCACGCGGATCAGGTACTCGCCGGGGCCCGGGGTGGGGTGACGGTGATCGGTCGTGAGGATCAGATCCTTCGGTCCCCGGTGCGACCGCTGGACCAGTGCTCTTCCGGTCTGCTCGGCGGTGTGCTGCTGCTCGTCGATGTCCATGCACGGAACGTAAGAGCCTGACACTTACGTCAGGGTCAAGTGATGGTCAGAGATCAGTACGGCGGGCCTGGCGAAGGTAGGCGTCGAGTGCCGCCTGCTGATCGCTGAGAATCGCGATACGTGCAGCGAGCCGATCTCGATGGCTCTGCACCTCGTGCAGGAACTCCGCGCACACCGCATCCGTGCCGGCATCAGATTCGTCGGTGAGGCTGGGCAGAAACTCCCTGATCAACCGCACGGGCAGCCCGGACTCCAGCAGTGAGCGGATGACGCGCACCCGGTCGACAGTGGACGGGCAGTAGTCGCGGAACCCATTGCTGAGTCGGCCAGGGACGATCAGGCCCTCGTCCTCGTAGTGCCGCAAGGATCTCGCGCTCACACCGCTGACTCTGGAAGCTTCGCTGATCTTCACACCCGGAGGCAACGCCCAGAAGCACCGCGTTCTTCCGACACTCATCGCTACGACGAAGTGAAGACCTCAGGCGTCAACGACCTCATGTCCCGCAACAACCAGGGCGCTTTTCCCGGGTTTGCGGGCGCCGTTGCGGCGACTTCGTACCCGCCGCGCCCATCCCCTCCACCCCGCCTCACCCCACCCCCCTCATCGCCTCCCCCACCGCCTCCGCCAACGCCCGTACCGCCGCGCTCTCCCTGCCCTCCCGCCACACCAGCCCCAGCGCCGACTCCCCCAGCCCCCTCACCCGCACATACGCCACATCCCCCCGCGGATGGTGCTCCGTCGTCGGGCGGCACAGCAGCATCACCCCCCGGTTCGCCGCCACCAGCGACAACCCCTCCTGCAACGTCCCCACCTCCGGCCCCCGCGGCACCGGCGCACCCGACGGGGTGTGCGTCGGGGCCTGGGCCTCGCGCCAGTACGGCGGGGCCGGGGCCGCCACGCCTATCAGCTCGGCCCCGGCCAGGTCCTCGGCGTCCACCTCCGGGCGCGCGGCGAAGTCGTGCCGCCGCGAGACCGCCGCGTACTGGGGCTGCACCGAGAAGACCGGCCCCAGCACCAGCCCCGGTTCCGCCATCGGCAGCAGCACCACCGCCGCGTCCACCTCGTCGCGGTGCAGCGCCCCGAAGGGGTCCGACAGCGGGAGTTCGGTGAGGCGCGTGGCGCACCCCGGGTGCCGGTCCTCGAATTCCCCGACCGCGTCCACGAATCCGTACCCCACCACCCCCTGGAACCCGATCCGCAGCGGCCCGCCCACCCCCAGCGCCGCCGCCCGGGCGTCGTCGACGGCCGCGCGCAGCGCCGCGTACGCCGGGCGGAGGGCGGCGAGGAAGTCCTCGCCCGCCGGGGTGAGGGCGACCCGGCGGCTGGTGCGGTCCACGAGGCGGGCGCCGATGCGGTGTTCCAGCGCGCGGATGAGCTGGCTGACCCGGCCCTGGGAAACGTACAGCCGTTCGCCGGTACGTCCGAAGTGCAGCTCTTCCGCGAGGACCAGGAAGCACTCCAGCTCGCGGATCTCCACCCCGCCCACCGCGGCCGGATCTCCGCCCTCACCCCTCTGACCTGCGCTCGCCATCCGCCGCCGCCCTTCACCGCGGCGCCGTCACGCACCGCCTTCCATGAGCCCACCTCATAGAAGCATGAGCACTTCGCGCTTGTTCCCCTCCCGCCCGCCGGGCTTGGCTGACGTCATGGCAAAAGTCGACGAGCTGTCCGCACCCACGCCCACGAGAGCCTCCGCCACCGGCGGGTGGCCCGCGGTGGCGACCGTGGCCGCCGGCACCTTCACGGTGGTCACCTCCGAGATGCTGCCGGTCGGCCTGCTCACCCCCATCAGCGGTTCGCTGGACGTCAGCGAAGGCACGGCAGGACTCACCCTCACCGTCACCGGCCTGGTCGCCGCCCTCTCCGCCCCGCTGGTCACCGCCGCGGTCGGCCGGCTCGACCGGCGGCTCGTCCTCTGCTCGCTGATGGTGCTCCTGGCCGCGGCCAACGCGCTCGCCGCCTGGTCGCCGGACTTCGCCGTCATGATCGGGGCCCGCGTCCTCGTCGGCGTCGGGCTCGGCGGCGTCTGGTCCCTCGCGGGCGGGCTGGGCGTGCGGCTGGTGCCCGCCGCGGCCGTCGGGGCGGCGACCTCCCTGATCTTCAGCGGCGTCGCGGTCGCCTCGGTCGTGGGCGTGCCGGCGGGCGCGTACCTCGGTGAACTCCTCGGCTGGCGCGCCGCGTTCCTCGCCGTCGGCGGGCTGGCGCTGCTCGTGAGCGCCGCCATGGCCCTGCTGCTGCCGTCGCTGCCCGCCGCGGAGGCGGTCGCGCTCGGCGGGGTGGCCCTGCTGGTCCGCGACGGCCGGGTGGCCACCGGGCTCGCGGTGGTCTTCCTGCTGGTGACGGGGCACTTCGCCGCGTACACCTATGTGCGTCCCCTCCTGGAGGACCTCTCGGGCGTCGGGGCCTCGATGATCGGCACCCTCCTGCTGGTGTACGGAATCGCCGGTATCGCCGGCAACTTCGCGGCCGGCGCCCGGGTGGGCCGGCGGCTGCGCGGCACCGTGCTGGTGATCGGCGCCGTGCTGACCGCCTCCCTGCTGCTCCTGCCGCTGCTCGGGCTGTCGGTGGCGGGTGCGGCGGTGCTGCTGGTCGTGTGGGGGCTGGCGTACGGAGGGGTGTCCGTGAGTACGCAGACGTGGCTGGGCCTGGCCGCCCCGCGGGCGCGGGAGGGTGCGACGTCGCTGTTCGTGGCCGTGTTCAACGGGGCCATCGCCCTCGGGGCGTTCACGGGCGGCCGGATGGTGGACGGCTTCGGTACGCGGTCGGTGCTGTGGCTCGGCGGTGCGCTGGCACTGGGCGCGGTCGCGGTGACGCTGCTCGGCCGGGTGCCGTCGACGGACACCGCGGCGGCCGCCCCGTAGCGCCGGCCGGGCTGGACTCTCCCCCCGTGTCAGGGCGTTGCCTGGGCTCATGACCGACTACACGGGCTCCGGCCCCTACTGCTACGCCGACTCCCTCGTCATGTGCCTGCCCGGCCCCGCTCCGCACCCCGCCGCCGCTCTCGTGGAGACCCTCACCGGCTCGCCCTTCGGCGTCCAGCTCCTCGGCGGCACCGCCCCGCTCTTCGACCCGTACGGCTGGGACCCCGAGATCGGCCTCGACGACGCCGTCCCCCTGCTCGGCCTGCGCTGCGACCACACCTCGGGCGGCTCCGCCGACGAGGCGATGGCACGGCTGCGGGCGGCGTGCGCGCGGGGGCCGGTGCTGGTCGGGCCGGTCGACATGGGCCTGCTGCTGTACCACCCGGGCACCCCGTGGGGCCCGTCGGCCGGCGGCAACGACCACTACGTCGTCGTGCTGGCCGCCGACGACGAGGCGGTGCTCCTGCACGACCCGCACGGCCACCCCTACGCGACGCTGCCGGTCGACGAGTTCCTGGCGTCCTGGCGGGCGGAGGCGGTGGACTACACGGCGGAGCCGTATGTGATGCGGGCGGGCTTCGAGCGGATCCGTACGGTCACGGCCGAGGACGCGGTACGGGCCGCGCTGCCGGGGGCGGCGGCGTGGCTCGCGGGGCGCGCGGACCGGGCGGTACCGCCGGGGACGGTGGGCGGGGCCAAGGCGCTGGAGCGGCTGGCGGCCGAGGCCGGGGCGGGGCTGGACGCCGGGGTGCGGGGGCTGCTGGAGGGCTTCGCGGTACGGGTCGGGGCGCGCCGGCTCGCGGATGCGTCGGCGTACGTGCGGCGGGCGGGGCTCGTCGGGGCCGCGGGGGTGCTGGAGGAGCAGGCACGGCTGCTGGGGGCGGTGCAGTATCCGCTGGTGCGGGGCGACGGGGCCGCGACGGCGGCGGTGCTGCGGCGGCTGGCGCCGACGTACGAGCGGCTGCGGGAGGTGCTGACCGCGGGCTGAGGGCTGCCCCGGGGCGGGGTCATGCCGAGGCCCGCGCCCCGTCGCCCCGCGCCCCGTCGTCGTCCGGCCCGTCGTCCGGCACGTCGCCGTCCGCCCCGTCACCCGCCTCCGCTACGGACCGCGCCCCCCGCGACGCCAGCCACGCCCCCGCTCCCACCACCGCCACCCCCACCGTCGCCGCCCCCGACCCCGCCAGCACCGCCCGCGCCCCGAACGCCGCGACCAGCGGCCCGCCGAGCGCCGCCCCGACCGGCGTCGACGTGAGCAGCACCGCGCCGCGCGCCGCGAGCACCGTGGTCAGCCAGCCCTCCGGCGTGCGGTTCTGGAAGAGGGTGAACGACAGCGCCGGGTACGGTCCGTACACCGCGCCGCCCAGCGCGAAGCAGGCCATCGCCGCGGCGGTCCCGGCTCCGAGCCCGTACGGCAGCAGCAGCGTCGCACCCCAGCCCGCGACGATGCCGAGCGTCACCGGCCACAGCGGCAGCCGCCGCAGCGCGCCGGCCGTCAGCCCGCCGACGACCGCGCCGACGCCGAAGGCGGTCCAGAACAGGCCGAGCAGCCCGGCGTCGCCGCCGAGCACACCGGTGACGTAGAGCGGGAGCGCGACCTCGACGGGGCCGTAGAGGGCGAAGAAGAGCCAGGTGAGGATGAGGATCGCGAGAAGTTCGCGCTGTCCGGCGAGGAGCCGCAGCCCGCGGCCGGCGGGCCGGTCCGCCGCGTCCGGGCGCTCCTCGCCGCCGGGACCGAGCCGCGCGGTCTGCACGGCGAGGACCGCGTAGGTCAGCGCGTCCAGGCCGATGACCCACGCCGGGCTGACGGCCGTGGCGAGGAACCCGGCCACCGCGGGACCGGCGACGATGCTGGTGGACATGCTGGCGCCGAGCAGGGCGTTGGCGGCCAGCCGGTGCTGCTCCGGCAGCAGCTCGCCGACCAGCGTGAACTTGCCCGCGTTGCCCCAGGCGGTCAGCACTGAGGAGCAGCCGAGCAGCACGACGTACGTCACGGGGTCCAGGACCCCGAGGGCCCAGGCCGGCGGGACGCATCCCAACAGGGTGCCGCGCAGGGCGCAGTTGGCCATGAGCAGCCGACGCGCGGGCAGCTTCCGCAGCCACCGCCCGAGCAGCAGCACGCCCGCCGCCCCCGGCAACGCGTACGCCGCGAGCGCGGCCCCGACGAGCAGGCCCTCGCGGCCGTCCGGGGCGATGAGGAGGGCCAGCCACGCCACGGCGACCATGCTCATGCCGCCGCCGAAGTCCGAGGCCACGAAGGCGGGAAGCAGCCGGCGCAGCCGGGGGTGCGCGAGCACGGGGCGGTAGGCGCGTGGCACGAGGGGGCGGGTCACGCCGCCAGCGTGGCCGTTGAACCAAGGTCGAGGTCAAGGGGCGACGACGGGGATCCACTCGCGGACCCCGACGACCCGGACGCCGGGGGTGCGGTAGTACGGATCGTCGGCCATGAGCGCGTCGAGCCGGTCGCGGGTCGCGTCGAAGACGAGGAGGGCTCCGGAGTCGTCGGCCCAGGGACCGGCGGCGAGGAGGACCTTGTCGCGGTGCAGCCGGGCGAGCCGGTCGCGGTGGGCGGGCCGGGCGGCGAGGCGGGCGGGGGCGGGGGTGAAGGACAGTTCGAGTACGAGCATGGCGGCGACGGTACGGTCGGGGGCGTGAGGGGATCTGTATCACCCGATACACCGGCGCCGGACCCCCGGCCCGGGGCGTTCGCCGCGCTCCGGGGCGTGCCGCTGCTCCGTGACCTCCCCCCGGACCGCCTGCGCACCCTCTGGCACGCCTCCCTCCCGCGGCGCTACGCCGCCGGGGAGGTCCTGCGCACCGCCGGGGACCCCGCCGGGCACCTGCTTCTCCTGCTCGACGGCCGGGTCGCCGCCACCGTCGTGTCCGCGGGCGGCCGGGTGGTACGGGTCGGGGCGTGGGCGGGGCCGTGTGCGCTGGACAAGGTCGCGGTGATCGACGACCGCGGGCACACCGCGACGTTCACCGCCCTCGCCCCCTGCACCGTGCGCAGCCTGCCCCGGGCCGGCTTCCTCGCCCTCGTCGACGACGCCACCGCCGTGCGCGCCCACGTCCTGCGCACCCTCGCCGCCCAGGCCCGCGACCAGCAGACCCGCTTCACCGCGGCGGCGACCCTGCCCGCGCCCGCCCGGCTCGCGGCCTGGCTGCTCGCCGAAGCCGCCCGCCTCCGCTCCCGCCGCGTCCCCCTCCCCGGCGGTCAGCAGGCCCTGGCCGACCACCTCGGCGTCACCCGCGTCACCCTCAACCGCGCGCTGTCCGGACTCCGGCGGGACGGCGTGCTGACGTACGCCCGCGGCGAAGTCGAGATCATCGCCCCGGAGACCCTGGCGCTGCGCGCCGCTCCCGGCCACCCCTGACCGCGCAGCCGCGGGGCACGGGTCCGGGCTCGGCCGGCGCCGCCGTACTCCGGATGGCAGCCGCCGGGCCCGTACGAGAGCCGCGCTCGCAGCCCCACGGAACTGGCCGCCGCCCCACTGACCACGCCCTCACCCGGCCGCGGCGGCCTCCCGCGCCCCGATCGGGTCGCGCGGTCGCGTCTCCTCCCCTACCGTGACCTATCCTCGATAATCGGACCATAAGGTACAAATCAACCGAAGGACGCCATCGCCATGCGACTCCCGCTCCGCGGCGACCATCGCCGCGATGTCGGAGGCGCCGAGGACTCCGCCGCACCCGGCGCGTCCCCGATTCCGTGCGTCCTGTACCCCTTGCTGATCCTCGTCGTCGTCGCGGCCGTCGACCTCGCCGCCCCCTCCTGGCTGCGGACCACGCCGCTGCTCGGCGCCGCGCCCGTCGTGGCCGCGGCGACCACGTCGGTACGTACCACCGCCGTGATCAGCGGTGCCGTGATAGGCCTGACCCTGGTTCTGGACGTGACCAACGGCGTCGTGGGCCGTGTCAGCTCCGACATGATCCTCGCCGCCCTGGCCTGCGTGGCGGTGGCCAGCATCGCAGCCGCCACCATCCGGCAGAACCGCGAGGCGGAGCTCAAGCAGGTCAGGTCGGTGGCCGGGGCCGCGCAGCGCGCCCTGCTGCGTCCGCTGCCCGCGCGTATAGACCGGCTCGCCCTGAGCAGCGTCTATCTCGCCGCCGAGGCGGAGGCGCAGATCGGCGGGGATCTGTACGAGGCGCTGAAGACCCCGTACGGCGCCCGGGTGCTCATCGGGGACGTACGGGGGAAAGGACTGCCCGCCGTCGGCGTCTCCGCCGTGCTGACCGGGTGCTTCCGGGAGGCCGCGTACCGGGAGCCGACGATCGGCGAGGTCGCCGGGCGGCTGGAGGAGACCGCGCTGCGGGAGATCGAGCGGGACGACCCGTCGGAGAGCTTCAGCGAGCGCTTCACCACCGCCCTGCTGGTGGAGATCCCGCCGGACGAGCCCGTCGCCCGGATCGTGCACCTGGGCCACCCCGAACCGCTGATCATCGACGGCGGCATCGTCACCAGCTTCGAGCCCGACCGGCCCGGCGTCCCCATCGGGCTCGGCGGCCTGGTCGGCACGCTGCCGGTCCCGCAGACCATCGACTTCCGCCCCGGCGAGCGGCTGCTGCTCTACACGGACGGGTTCATCGAGGCCCGCGACGAGAACGGCGTCTACTTCCCCCTCGCCGCCAGCGCCGCCCGGCACGCCGACGACGGCCTGGACGACCTCGTCTCGGCCCTGCGCAAGGACCTGCTGCGGCACGCCGGCCGGCAGTTGGCCGACGACGCGGCGCTGCTGGCCATCGAACGCCTTCCGGACACCCCGCCCCCGCTCTGACCAGCCATCCGCGGCCGTCCGAAAGCGATCGGTCCGCCACCGAGCGCCATTGCCCCGGGCGGAGAACTACTTGCATATTGAACGCGCCCCAGACCGACGGTCCACTCCCCCACGCCCCGCGGAGCCCTCGATGTCCGGCGACGAGTCCGTCATCCCCGCGCTCGCCGCGGCCTACGACGACCAGGACGGGGACAAGACCGTCGCCGCCCTCGGGGAACTGGCCGAACGACTGGACCCCACCCGGCTCCCTGCCCTGTGGCATCCGCTGGGATTCTTCCGCCTCGACCTGGCCGTGGACGCATGGCGCCGCCGGTACATGCTGCATTGCTGGCCGCGCGGCGACCGGCGCACGGCGCAACCGGCGTTTCCCGTCCACCGGCATGCGTACGCGCTCGAAAGCCTCGTCGTCGACGGAGAACTACGCAACCGCCTGTTCGGTGCCGCGCCGGGAGGGTTGCGGGGCCCGCTGTACCGGGCGGAGCGCGCGGGGCGGCAGGTCGCGCTCAAACGCACGGAGCACATGGCGGAGTTGGACGTGACGGAGGAGCGGTCGCTGGGTCCCGGCTCCTTCTACGCGGTGTCCGCGGCGGACTTCCACGAGAGCCGGGTGGAGGACCCGGGGTTCTGCGTCACGCTGGCGAGGGCGGCACCGAAGGTACGCGCCGGCCCGCACGCGGTCGGTCAGTCCACGTCCCCACCGGCACTCCTGTACCGCCGCACACAGGTCGCACCGAACCTGCTGACCCACCTGATGGACCACATCCGGGGATAGAACGACGCCGGCCCACCCCGGGAAGGGGTGCGGGGGCGAAGCCCCCGCCAGGCGCGGCGCAGCCGCGCAGAAACGACGAAGGCGACCCGGCCCGCGCTTTCCGCGGGCACACGTCACCGCTCGCCCTGAGGGGGTGCGGGGGCGAAGCCCCCGCCAGGCGCGGCGCAGCCGCGCAGAAACGACGAAGGCGACGCGGCCCGCGCTTTCCGCGGGCACACGTCGCCTTTCGCCTTCGTGGAGATGGCGGGAATCGAACCCGCGTCCAACGGTGCAGGGACAGGACTTCTCCGAGCGCAGTCCGCTACGTTTTTCTCAGCCCCGGAGATCACGCGGACAAGTCTCCGACGGGCTCAGTCACTGTGGTTTGTCCTACTACACCCCGTGACCGGGTCTAGTAGTGGAGTCCCCTAGCTGATGCCAGGATCCGGGTCGGGAACAGCCCCGGGCTGACACTTCGCAAGTCGCTACTTATGCAGCGAGGGCGAAGGAATCGCGCTTGGTGTTGGCGATTATTTGTTTCGGCCTGTGGTTTCCGAGATCATGGCCGCTTCCTCGGCTCGCTTCCCCTGTTCCGACAGCCGCTGTCGAAACCGATCATCCCCATGTGGTGTTTTCAAGGTGCGCAGCCCGCGAGGAGCCGCTACTGACAGCCTACTGGAAGAACGGCGCCGCGTGCCACCGTGTTCCACCCCCGTACGGCCCCGTCCGCGCAGGTCAGCCGCGGAACCTCCGGCGGGCCGCGGAGATCGCCTTCTGCGCCTCGCGGTTGTCCTGCTTCTCGCGCAGCGCCTGCCGCTTGTCGTACTCCCGCTTGCCGCGCGCGAGCGCGATCTCGACCTTGGCCCGGCCGTCCTTGAAGTACAGCGCCAGCGGCACGATCGTCAGCCCGGTCTCCTGCGTCTTGCCGATCAGCTTGTCGATCTCGGCGCGGTGCAGCAGGAGCTTGCGCTTGCGGCGCGCGGTGTGGTTCGTCCACGTACCCTGCGAGTATTCCGGGATGTGCACGTTGTGCAGCCAGATCTCACCGCCGTCGAGGTGCGCGAAGCCGTCGGCGAGCGAGGCCCGTCCCTGGCGGAGCGACTTGACCTCGGTACCGGTCAGCACGAGCCCCGCCTCGTACGTGTCGAGGATGAGGTAGTCGTGCCGCGCCTTCTTGTTCTGCGCGATCAGCTTGCGACCCGTGTCTTTACCCATAGCCGGGCCATTGTCGCCTAGACGCCGCTCCCGAGGCCACTCAAAACCGTCCGGGCCTCCTCCTCGGCGTCCCGGTCGCCGGTGACGGCCAGGTCCAGGTCCGGGGTGACACCGACGCCCTCCAGGCTGCGCCCGGCCGGGGTGCGGTACTCGCCGACCGTCAGCTCGGCGACCGAGCCGTCCGGCAGGGCCCGCGGCATCTGCACCGAGCCCTTGCCGAAGGTGCGGCTGCCGACGACCACGGCGCGGCCGCGGTCCTGCAGCGCCCCGGCCAGCAGCTCGGCGCTGCTCATCGTGCCGCTGTCCACGAGGACGACCAGCGGCGTCCTGGTGTTTCCGCCCGGTCTCGCGTACAGCGCCTGCTGGCGGCCCTCCAGGTCGTACGTCGCCACCACCCCGTCGTCGAGGAAGCCCGACGCCGCCTCGACGGCCTCCACGACCAGGCCGCCGGAGTTGCCCCGCAGGTCGAGGATGAGGCCGTCGCTGCCGCGGGCCTCCGCCGCGGCCCGGCGCACCTCCGCGCCGCTGCCGCGGGTGAAGCTCTCCACCCGGATCACCGGGGCCGCGGCGCCGTCGCCCTCGGGCTTGTTCTGCCGCACGGTCACGGGCTCGGTCTTCAGCTCCACCCGGCGCACCGGCCGCGCCCAGCGCCGCTCGCCGCGCTGCAGCGCAAGCACCACCGTGCTTCCGCGCGCCCCCTCGCCCAGCTCCTCGCCGCGCAGCAGCGCGACGACCTCGGTGACGGGAAGGCCCGCGACCGGGGTGCCGTCGACGGCGCGCAGCATGTCGCCGGTGCGGATGCCAGCCTCGGCGGCCGGGCTGTCCTCGCCCACCTGGGCGATCTCCATCCGGCCGGCCTCGTCGGTCTTGATCCACAGCCCGACGCCGACGTACTTGCCCGCCAGCATCTGCTGCAGCGACTCGTACTCACGCGCGCTGTACGCCGTCGACCAGCGGTCTCCGCTGCGGCTGACCAGCTCACTCGCGGACTCCGCGGTGCCGTCCTCGCCTGCCCGCGGCTCGTAGACCCGCTCTCCGGCGACGTGGCCGGTGAGCACCTTGGGCGGGCGCTCGGCCTCGCCGGGCCAGGACCCGGTGGCGGCGCCGGTGGCCAGGACGCTGACGAAGACCAACGTCAGGGAGGCCCCGCGGCGGAAGGCGCTGCGGGGCCTGTCGCTGTCAGACGAGCCCGACATGCCGCTGAGTGTAGGACAGCGGCGGGTGCGGCAGGGGGAGTTGACCCCTCCACTGCACGCACGTGGCCTACGCCACACCCGCCCCGATTGTCAGACCTTGAGGTACTTGCGCAGCGCGAAGAACGCGGCGATGCCCGGCATGAGCAGCCCGATCGCGACGACGAGGGGCAGCACCCGGATGACTTCGTCCCAGCCGATGAAGTTGATCAACAAGATCTTGTCGGCGAGCCAGTTGTCGATCAGGAAGTGCTTGCCGCCGACCAGCAGCACGGCCGCGAAGCTCGCGCCGATCAGTCCGGCGACGGCGGCCTCGACGATGAACGGCAACTGGATGTAGACGCTGGACGCGCCCACCAGCCGCATGATCCCGGTCTCCCGGCGTCTGCTGAACGCCGACACCCGGACGGTGTTGACGATCAGCATGATCGCCACGACGAGCATCAGCGCCATCACACCGATGGCCGCATACGTCATGCCGTTGAGCAGGTTGAACAGGCTCTCCAGCACGTTGCGCTGGTCCTGTACCTCCTGTACGCCCGGTCTGTCGGCGAAGGCGCTGGTGATGACCTCGTACCGCTCGGGGTCCGTCAGCTTGACGCGGAAGGACTCCTGCATCTGGTCCGGCGTGAGGGAGGAGGCCAGCGGCGAGTCGCCGAACTGCTCCTTGTAGTGCGTGTACGCCTCTTCGCTGGACTCGTACTGGACGCTCTCGACGACGTCGAGGGCCTTCAGGTCGTCCTGGATCTCCTTCTTCTGCTCCGCCGTGACCGCGCCCTTCTCACAGTTGGGCGAGGTCTCGGCGTCCACTTCATTGCAGAAGAAGATGGAGACGTTGACCTTGTCGTACCAGTAGCCCTTCATGGTGTCGACCTGCTTGCCCATGAGCCAGGAGGCCCCGAACAGGGCCAGTGACAGGGCCACGGAGACGATCACCGCGAAGGTCATCGTCAGGTTGCGGCGGAGACCGACACCGATCTCCGAGAAGACGAACTGGGCGCGCATGCCCGTCCTTTCAGCTCCGGGGGCAGCAGCTCAGTGCTGGTATCCGTAGACACCGCGCGACTGGTCGCGGACCAGCCGCCCCGACTCGAGTTCGATGACGCGCCGGCGCATCTGGTCGACGATCTGCTGATCATGCGTGGCCATGATCACTGTGGTACCGGTCCTGTTGATGCGGTCGAGCAGCTTCATGATGCCGACCGAGGTCTGCGGGTCGAGGTTGCCCGTCGGCTCGTCCGCGATGAGGAGCATCGGCCGGTTGACGAACGCCCGCGCGACGGCGACGCGCTGCTGCTCACCGCCGGACAGCTCGCCGGGCATCCGGTCGCCCTTGCCGGCCAGACCCACGAGGTCGAGCACTTCGGGGACCGTCTTACGGATCTGGCCGCGGGGCTTGCCGATCACTTCGAGGGCGAACGCGACGTTCTCCGCAACGGTCTTGTTCGGCAGCAGCCGGAAGTCCTGGAAGACCGTGCCCAACTGGCGCCGCATCTGCGGCACCTTCCAGTTGGACAGCCGCGCGAGATCCTTGCCGAGCACGTACACCTGGCCGTGGGTGGTCCGCTCCTCGCGCAGGATGAGCCGCAGGAACGTGGACTTGCCGGAGCCGGAGGACCCCACGAGGAACACGAACTCGCCGCGCTCGATCTCCAGCGAGACGTCCTGGAGCGCGGGGCGGTTCTGCTTGGGGTACATCTTGGTGACGTTGTCGAATCGGATCACGCTGGCTCCCTGTCGCGGTCGCAGGTGACCTTACGCGAAGGCGGAGGGGGCGCGCAGTCGCCGTGGGCGGTTGGTGCGTTTCGTCACGGACAAACCGGCCCGTGAGCCGGCGGGGATCCCGTTGACACGCGCCGATTCGGTCCGGACCTGGCACAGTGGTAGGGGGAGAAGGAGAACCGGTGGAGCACGGAGGGCGAAGCGGGAGGAGGAAGCACATGACACGCGACTGGCTGGTCTGCGCGAGCTGTGCGGGGCCCGTGAGTGAGGGCCGCTGTCCCGTCTGCCGGGCGAACAGGGAGCGCATGCGCCAGGAGAACGGCTGGTACGGCGTGACGCCGACCACGCTGTGGATAGTGCTGGCGCTGCTGGCGGCCGTGGCGGCGGTGCTGTTCCTGCAGCAGCGGACTGCATAGCGGCGACGTCCGCGGGGGCGGGGACGTACGACACCCACGAAAGCCCATATATGTGATCTGCGTCACATGACTTGATCGACGGTGCGTCACGAAGCGCCGGAAACCGCCACACAGCGCTACGAAGCACACGGAAGGGCCCGGAGCGAATCGCTCCGGGCCCTTCCTGTCGCCTGTGCGGCGGGTGCTGCGGGTCAGGCAGCCGCCTCGTTGCGGGTCATCAGCCGCGGCAGCAGCCGGAAGCCGACGCCGCCGGCGATGATGCTGGCCGCACCCACGAGCAGGTACGTGGTGCCGCTGGAGCCGGTGTCGGCGAGCTGCTCCTGCGGCTCGCTGTCGCCGGCCGGCGAGGGCTCGCTGCCGCCGGAGGTCGACTCGGCCTCGCAGATCACGCTGTCGCCGTCCAGCTCGCAGTCGGTGTCACCGCCGCCGGTGCCGCCGGTGGTCTGCTGACCGCCGGTGGTCTGCTGACCACCGTCGTCGCCGGAGCCGCCGTCGTCACCCGAACCACCGTCGTCGGCACCGCCGTCGTCCGTGCCGCCATCGTCGACACCACCGTCGACGCCGCCGTCGTCGGTGCCACCGTCGTCGGTACCACCATCGTCCGTACCGCCGTCGTCGGTGCCGCCGTCGTCGGTGCCGCCATCGTCGGTGCCGCCATCGTCGGTGCCGCCGTCGTCGGTACCACCGTCATCGGCGCCGCCATCGTCGGTACCACCGTCATCGGCGCCGCCGTCCGCGGCACCACCGTCGTCCGCACCGCCGGGACCGGCGATTTCGCCGCCGTCGGTGAGGCCGCCGTCGTCCTCGCCGCCGCCGCCGATGGCATTGATCTCAATCCCGAGGCCCTGGCGACCGTTGTCGCCGCCGTCGTCGCCGGTCGCCTGCGCGGCGCCCGCGGCGGCGAGCGAGGCTCCGCCGGCGATCAGCGCGCTGGCGGCGACCCGCGCCACCCGTACACGCACTTTGTTCGTCATTGCTCGCTACCCCCAGTAGCCGTACTCGTCAGTGGGCTGGCGTCGGTACGGGGCCTGTTCGCGGCGGGCTTACCCCCCTGAGTCACACGAACCCCACACACCTACAGAAAGCTCGGCGGCAAGCCTCTCGGCTATTCGCCGGAGCGTCAAGCGAGTTGAGACGGGGTTGTACCTTTTCCCGGCCATTGTCCGGGGTAAGTGGTGCACGACTGTGACACTCGGACCGGCACCGCAACGCCCGCGGTCAGCCGTGGAATTGCAGCGGGCGAACCGTCCGCGCACACCCTCCGGCGACCGGCGGATATCAGCCCTCGGCGGTCGCCTGCTCCTGCTGCTTGCGCCAGCGGATGCCCGCCTCCAGGAAGCCGTCGATCTCGCCGTCGAGCACCGCCTGCGGGTTGCCCACCTCGTGCGTCGTGCGCAGGTCCTTGACCATCTGGTAGGGCTGCAGCACGTACGACCGCATCTGGTTGCCCCACGAGCCGGCGCTGTCGCCCTTGAGCGCGTTCATCTTCGCCTGCTCCTCCTCCTTGCGCTTGGCGAGCAGGCGGGCCTGCAGCACGCGCATGGCGGCGGCGCGGTTCTGGATCTGCGACTTCTCGTTCTGGCAGGAGACGACGATGCCGGTCGGCAGGTGCGTGATGCGGATCGCGGAGTCCGTGGTGTTGACGGACTGGCCGCCGGGACCGGAGGAGCGGAAGACGTCGATCCGGATCTCGTTCTCCGGGATGTCGATGTGGTCGGTCTGCTCCACGACGGGCAGCACCTCGACGCCGGCGAACGACGTCTGACGGCGGCCCTGGTTGTCGTACGGGGAGATGCGCACCATGCGGTGCGTCCCCTGCTCGACGGAGAGAGTGCCGTACGCGTACGGGGCCTTGACCGCGAAGGTCGTCGACTTGATGCCGGCCTCCTCCGCGTACGAGGTGTCCAGCACCTCCGTCGGATAGCCCTTGTGCTCGGCCCAGCGCAGATACATGCGCTGCAACTGCTCGGCGAAGTCCGCGGCGTCCACGCCGCCCGCCTCGGCGCGGATGTTGACCATCGCCTCGCGCTGGTCGTACTCGCCGGACAGCAGCGTGCGCACCTCCAGCTCCTCGACCGCGCGCCGGACGTCGGCCAGCTCGCCCTCGGCCTCGCGCTGCGTGTCGGCGTCGCCCTCGCTCTCGGCGAGCTCGAAGAGGACCTCGAGGTCGTCGATCCGCCCGCGCAGCTCCTCGATCTTGCGCAACTGACCCTGCAGGAGGGAGAGCCGACTGGTGACGCGCTGCGCGTTCTCCGGGTCGTCCCAGAGGGCGGGGGCCGCGGCATCCTCTTCGAGCGCGGCGATGTCGGTCCTCAGCCTGTCGAGGTCGAGCACGGCCTCGATGGAGTCCATGGTGGAGCCGAGGGCCTTGAGCGATTCGGATACATCAGGTGCTGCCACACCACCAGAGTACCGCTGCATGCTCCGACCGCAGGTGGCGCGTATCCGCGGACCGGGGCGGAGGGCCGGGTCAGGGTTCCGACGTGGTGGAGCGGTCCCCGCCGTTCCCCCCGCCGCCGCCGTCGTCGCCGCCTCCCGACGCGACCAGCCAGCCGCCGACGCCCGCGATGGCGATGACCGCCGCCGCGACCGTGAGCTTCAGGCGCTTCGCGCGCGTCGTGCCCGCGCGGGCGGCACGGGCCGAGCCCGGCCGCGGCTGGCCGGCCAGCCGCGGCACCCGCGCGGTGCCGCGGGCGCCGCCGGCCAGCTCGTCGGCGCTGGGCATGCGCATACTCGTGTGGGTGTCCCGGTTGGAGTCCGGGGCCGCGGACCGTACCAGCGGCACGGAGCCGCGCAGCGGCCGGCCGCCGGCGCCGGTCATGCCCGGCTCGCCGGCGACGGCCAGGGCCCCCGCCGGGGCGGCGGCGCGGTCCCCGCCGAGCCGCATCGTGTGCGGCGACCGGCCGCCCGCCTCGTCCGTCCCGTCCGCCGACTCCTCCACGTCCAGCGGCGGCAGCCCCTCCAGGTCCGGCAGGATCTCGCGCAGCCGGGCGGCCAGCTCCACCGCCCGCAGCCGCGACGCCGGCGCCTTCGCGAGGCACTGCAGCAGCAGCTCCCACAGCTCGTCGGGGATGCCGGGCAGCGGCGCGACGGTCTCCGTCACATGCCGGCGCAGCACGGCGCCGGGGTGGCCGCCGCCGAAGGGCGTGAAGCCGGCCAGCAGTTCGTACAGCACCGTGGCCAGGGCGTAGATGTCGACCGCCGCGCGCGCGGGCAGGCCCTCGACGATCTCGGGGGCGACGTAGTCGGGGGTGCCGATGACGCGGCGCTGGGTCGGCACCCGGGTGCCCGCCGCCGTGCCGCCGCGCCCGCGGGGCGCCGGCGGGGGCTGCGGGGCGCGGCTGGGGGCGTCGATCAGCTTGGCGACGCCGAAGTCGGTGAGCAGGGCGGGGGGCGCCCCGCCGGAGCCCGCGGGGGCGTCGGAGTCCAGCAGGACGTTCTCGGGCTTGACGTCCCGGTGGACGAGGCCCGCGGCGTGCGCGGCGGCCAGGGCCTCGGCGACGTCGGCGACGATGGCGACGGCGGCCTGCGGCAGCAGCCGGCGGTCGCGCTCCAGCCGGGTGCGCAGGTCCGTACCGCGGACGAGGTCCATGACGAGCGCCAGGTCCCGGCCGTCGACGACGAGGTCGCGGACGCCGACGACGCGCGCGTGGTCCAGGCTCATCAGCGCGGCGCGCTCCCCCAGGAAGCGCTCGACCAGCTCCCGGTCCTCGGCCAGGTCCTCGCGGAGCAGCTTGATGGCGACCGGTCCTTCCGGGCCCTCGCCGAGCCAGACCGTGCCCGCGCTGCCGCGTCCGATCACCTGATGGGCGGCGTATCGGCTGCCGATTCTGCGTGCCATGACACAAAGCTACGCGGCGCCGCGGACGTTGGGTGCCGGACCGGCGCGGAAACCCCCCGTGGGTGTCGACTTGTCGGCATGCTCACAGGCCAGGGGGCGTTTTGCGGCTTGAGTGCCCCCTTCGGTCACCGGTCTTCGGCCGCCTGCCTTCGGTTACTGGCCCGCGCCGTCCTTCAGGCCGTCGAGGCCGTCCTGGACGTCCTTCAGGTCGTTGACGCCCGAGTCGATGTCGTCCTTCGTCTTCTGGGCGTCGTCGGCGGCGTCGTTGAGCTCCGAGACCCAGTTCTTGAAGTCGGTGGCCCAGTCGGTCATCTGGTCCCAGAAGCCCTTGCCGTCCGCGATCGCGTCCTGGAGGGGGGTCAGCTCCCAGATCAGCCACGAGCCGACGACCAGGACGACGACCGTGAACAGGCAGCCCTTCAGGCAGCCGAGCCCCGGGATGCGCATCGGGTTCGCGCTGCGCCGCCGCTCGCGCGGGGGCTGCTGCGGCGGGGGCGCGGGGGGCTGCGGGCGGGGCTCGTAGCGCTGGGGCGGCGGCTCACGCCGGGCCGGCGGGGCGGCGTACGCCTCGGGCGGCGGCTGCCGGCGCTGGACACGCCGCGGCGGGCGGCGGCGCAGCGGGTCCTCGCTGGGGTCGAGGTAGCCGATCTGCTGGGTCTGCTCGCCGCGGTCGCGGGCGGCGCGCATCTGGGTCTCCCAGGGGTGCGGGCCCTCCGGCTGCGGCGGTCCTTCGGTGACGGGCATCACACGGGTGCCGTCCTCGGCCCCGGAGGTTCCGGGACCCTGCCGGCCGTGTGCAGCGGCGGCACCCGCCGCGGCTCCCGCGGCGCCGGCCTGCATGACGCTGGTGGCGGCGTTCGGGTCGTACGCGCCCTGCTGCCCGGGGCCGCTGCTGCCCGCCGGGAGGATCTGCGTGGGGTCGGACGCGCCGACGCCCGTGCCCGGGACCTGCGCGGGGTGCGGGTCGGCGGCGAGGAGCGCGGCGACGCCGAGGGCGGCGGTCGCCTGCTCCGGGGTGGCGCCGGCGCCGATGCCGGCGGCCACGGTGCGCAGCCCGCGGGCCAGGTTCTCGGCACTGGGGCGCTCGTCCGGGTTCTTGCGCAGGCAGGACTGGACGACGGTCCACATCGGGTCGGGCAGACCCGGCGGGCGCTGCGCCTCCTGGTTGAGGTGCTGGTGGAGCACCTCCAGGGCGGAGGTGCCGCCGAAGGGCGGGCGGCCGGTCAGCAGCTCGTAGAGCAGGATGCCGGCGCCGTAGACGTCCACGGCGGAGGTCTGCGGGCGGCCCTCGGCGGACTCGGGCGCCACGTACGCGGGCGTGCCGACGAACTCGTGGGCGCGGGTCAGCCCCGGGGAGTCCGCGAGCCGGGCGATGCCGAAGTCGGTGAGCATCGGCTGCATCCGGCCGGCCCCGTCGGGCCCGGTGCCGCCGGCGAGCAGCACGTTCGCGGGCTTGAGGTCGCGGTGGACGATGCCGTCGGCGTGGCTGGCGGCCAGCGCGTCCGCGATCTGGGCGGTGAGCAGGGCGGCGCCGACGGGCGTGAAGGGGCCGTTGTCGCGGAGGTAACGGTGCAGGTCGGGACCGTCGACGAGGTCCATGACCAGGGCCAGCAGATCACCCTCGACGACCAGGTCGCGGGTGCGGACGATGTTCGGGTGGGTCAGGCGGAGGAGCGCGGAGCGCTCACGCAGGAACCGCATCACCACGTCGGGGTCGCCCGCCAACTCCTCCTTGAGGACCTTGATGGCGACCACCTCGCCGGGGCTGCCCGCCACGGCGGCTTCCGCCCCCGCCGTCTCGCGCTGGCGGCCACGCCACACGGTGCCCGTGGCGCCGCGCCCGAGCGGCTCTTCGAGGAGGTACTTGCTGCCTACCGGCCGCACGTCATGCGCTCCCTGGTCGTGATCGTTCCTGCCGGCCCTCGGACCGGTCGGTCCGTGCGCCATCTGCACCACTCTAGTGGCGTCACCGCGGCACCCGCCGGGGTCGGGCGGGACCCGGGGTCCGGCTTCCCGGTCCGCCCCTGGCCACCGGTTTCCCGGAAGGCGCCTCCTGTTTTCTGCTGTGTCCCGGGCCCGGGACGCCGTGCGCGTCGTCGTACCCCCTGCGGACGCGTACCCGCTTGCGGCAGGCTCTCACCCGCGCCTTGCTCCCGTATCGCCCGTCCGCAGCCGCTTCGTGACGCCTGTGCGAAGAAAGGACGTCAGCCAACCGGTCGTTGGTTGCCCCGTAGGGCTGACGAAGGCGTCAACAATGGTCTGTAACGGCAACTTTTGAGTCGGAGTCGGGACAGGAAGCGGCCATACAAGATCCGCCAACACCGGTCTCGCAGCGGGCTGTCGGTGAGAGATGGGAATATGACGGCGGCCCTCGAATCGGCCCTGCCCAGGGAAGGGAGCGGTGACCGGCATGCAGATCCGGCTGACCGTCCAGGCGACGCGCGGCGGCGCCGCCGCGCGCGGCCGCGATGTGATCGTCACCGCACCTGCCGGCACGACACTGGGCGCCGTCGCGGGCGGCCTCCTGGACGCCGCGGCGGCCGCCGCGAGCGGCGGCGGGGGCACCGCGGGCGGCACGGCGGGCGGCGCGGGCGTCGCCGTCTACGCGGGACAGCGGCTCCTCGACCCGGACCGCACCCTCCTCGGCGAACCCCCGCTGATCGACGGCGCGGTCCTGAGTCTCGGCGGCCCCTCGGACCCGGGCCACGGCCGGCCCGCGGCGGCCGACGCGGCGGCGGTCACGAGCCTGCGGGTGGTGGCGGGCCCCGACGCGGGCGGTGTCCACCTGCTGCACGGCGGCCAGATCCGGATCGGCAGATCGGCCGACGCCGACGTCCCGCTGGACGACCCGGACGTCTCGCGCCTCCACTGTGCGCTGACGGTCACGCCGGACGGCGGCATCACGGTGGTGGACCTGGGCTCGACGAACGGCACGACGATCGACGGTCTGGCGGTGGGCACGACCCCGGTGCCGCTGCGGGCGGACGCGGTGCTGCGGGTCGGGGAGTCGGCGCTGCGGATCGCGGGGCCGGCGAGGGACGCGGGGTCCGGTTCCGGGCGCGCGGACGCGGGCGGAGCGGCGGACGGCGACGGGCAGGGGCCGGACTCGGACTCGGCGGAGCACAGCCGGGTCCCGGAGCAGCGCCGGCCGCGGGAGCAGGGCACGACGACGACCGGCTTGGGCAGCGGCTGGCCGGCGGGCGGCGGCCCGGAGTACGGGGACACGGAAGAGGGCGGCGCGCAGAACGCGCGGGCCGGCGCGGGACACGGCGGCGGTGAGCCCGGCGGCGGACGACCGGGCCCGGGGGGCGCGGGCCGCCGGGGCACCGACGCGGGCGCCGGGTACGGCGCCGCGGGTGCGGACCGTACGCACGGCGGCGCAGCGCGCGGTGCCGGGGACGACGCGCGGGCCGCGCACGGCTCCGCCGCCACGAACGCCGGGTACGGCGAGGGATACCTCACCCCCGGCCGGAGCACTCCTGCGGCGGGCGCGCCCGGCGAGGACAGCGCCCCGGGACGGGGCGGACACCCCGCGGACGCCGCCGGCGAGGGCGCGTACGGCGCCGGGCGCGGTTCTGCGGAGTCCGCTGCCGGGCGGGCACGCGGGCGCTCCGGCGCCGAAGGGCCGCGCGCGCCGGGCGAGGCCGCGCCGCGCCGGGGAGGTACGCCGACGCGGGGCACGGTCGTGCCGCCGGAGCTGCGCTCCCGCGGCGAGGCAGCGGGCGCGGCCGCCGTACCGCAGCCGCCGCGGCGCGGGATCCGGGCGTGGGCCCGGCGGCTCGGCGGCCGGGAGGACGCCGCGGCGCCGGCAGCCACCGCCCCGGCCACGGCCCGTACCGCTCCCCGACGCGTCGAGGCGACCGGCCCGCACGACCGCTACCCGGACGCCGCCGCCCTCCTGCTCGCCGCCCTGGCCGACGAAGCGGCGTACCGGCCGGGCTTCCTCTCCTCCCCGGACGACTCCCCGGCGCACCACCTCGCGCACCCGGGCGGCACGGACGGATTCCCGCACCCCGGGTCCGGTACGGGCGGTCCGGCACGGCCGGGCGCGGACGCGCGTACACCCGCGCGTTCCGGGGACACCGGGCCCTCCCATGCGGCCGGTGCCGCAGGCGAGTCCCCGTACCCCGGCGCCGGCACGGAACCCTCCGCGCGCCCCGGCGCCCTCGGTGGGCGGGGGCTCGTGTTCCGTCGCGGGAGTGGGCATGCCGACGCGCTCGTGGTGCGGCTGGGGACCGAGTTCCGCGCCGGGGGCGGCACCGTGCCGCTGACCGTCGATCTGCGGCGGGCCGGGTCGCTCGCGCTCGCCGGGCCGCGCGGGCGGCTCGCCGGACTCGCGCGGTCGGTCGTGGCCCAACTCGCGGCGCTGCACGGCCCCGACGCCCTGGAGCTGGTGCTGATCTCCGCCGACCCGACCCGGCCGCACGAGTCACGCGTCGAGGACTGGTCGTGGGCCGGCTGGCTCCCCCACGTACGGCCGCGGCAGGGCCAGGACTGCCGGCTGCTGCTCGCGTACGACCGGGAGCAGGCCGCCGCGCGCGTGGGCGAGTTGCAGCGGCGGCTGGCGCAGCCGGTGCCGGGGACGCGCAGCGTGGTCGTCGTCGACGGCGATCCGGGGACGGCCGCCGTCCGCGACGCGGTCGCCCGGCTCGCCGAGTACGGGCCCGCCGCGGGCGTGCACCTCGTCTGCCTCGCCGAGACCGCACCCGCCACCCCCGCCTCGCCGTTGACCGCGACGTACGCCGCGGCCGGTGCCGCGGCGCCCGGCTTCGCCGCCTGCGGCGCCGTCGGGCTGCTCAGCGGCGACGTGGCCACCAGTCTGCGCCTCCTCCAGCGTCCGGCGGCGGCACCGGGCAGCGCCGCCGCGGAGCCGGGCGCCCCCCGGGCCGTAGCGCCGCCCGGTCCTGCGGAGCCGCCCGCGGCGGATCCCCACGACGCCGCCGACGACCCCGCCGACGGCTCCTCCCCCGCGACCGCCTACGGCACCGGCCGCGCCCGCCTCGGCGGCGACGGCTGTCCGGCGCCCGCCGAACCCGCCGCGGCCGGCGGCTGGTTCGAGGCCGCCGCCGCCGGCCCGGCCGCCGCGGGACCCGCCGGGACGGTCGACGCGGTGTCGGCCGCGTGGGCGGAGCGGCTGGCCCGCGCGCTGGCCCCGTACGGCGAACGCGACGACGCCGACGACACCCACCTCGCCCGCCGCGGCGCGCTCCCCGGGTCCGTACGCCTCCTCGACGAGCTGGACCTCGCCCGCGCCACCCCCACCGCGCTCACCGCCCGCTGGCTGGAGTCCCGTTCCGGCGCCCCGCGCGTGGGCGCGGTGCTCGGCGCGGGGCCCACCGGGCGGCTCATGGCCGACCTGGCCGCCGGGCCGCTGGCGGTCGAAGGCGCCGCGCGGGGCGGCAAGTCGGAGCTGCTGCGCTCGTTCGCCGCCGCGCTGGCGGCCGGGGAGCCGCCGGAGCGGCTGCAGTTGGTGCTGGTCGACGGCGCGGGGCGGGAGCGGGGCGACGCGCTGGGCGCGGCGGCGGACCTGCCGCACGTCTCGGGGTATCTGGTGGCGTCCGACCCGGTGCGGATGCGGGAGTTCGCGCAGGAGCTGGGGGCGGAGTTCAAGCGCAGGGCCGCGCGGTACGCCCCGGAGGGCGAGCCGGCGCCGCAGGGCCCGGCGATCCCGGGCCCCCGCTCGGCGGGCGGAGCGGCGGACATACAGGCCCCGCAGAGCAACACGCTGCGTCTGCGCCCCAGGCCCGCCTCGGAGGAGGCACCGGGGGCCGGGACCGGGGCACGAGCCGAGACCGGTGCGGGCGGTGCGGAAGGCCCCGCCGGCAGTCGCGGTACGACCCCGCCCCACGTCCGGACGTCCGCACCGCCGCAACGCCAGGGCACCACACCCCCGCACGGGACGCCGGCACCCGGCGGCCCCGAACACCCCGCCGCCGCCCGCCGCGGCACCACGCCCCCGCACGGCACCCCCGCGCCCGGCACCCCGGGCGCTGCCCCGCACCGCGGCACCACACCGCCCTACGGCGCCCAGGCCGCCGCCGCACCCGGCGGGCGGCAGCCCGCGCCGCCGGTCGTCGTGCTCGTCGTCGATGACTACGACGCCCTCGTGGCCCCCGCTCTCGGCAGCCCCGCGCGGCCCGCCGCCGGGTCCGTCGTCCGTGTCGTGGAGGCCATCGCCCGAGACGGCGGCCCGCTCGGCATGCACCTCGTCACCGCCTCGGCGCAGCCCGAGGCGACCGCCGCCACCGCCGCCGTCTCCGGCGCCGCGCACCACGTCGTGCTCGGCGGCGACGACGTGCCGCCGGGGCGCGGGCTGTTGTGCGCCCCCGGGGCGGAGCCCGTGCCGTTCCAGGCGGCGCGGGTCACCGGCCGGATCCCCCGTACGGCGACCGCCCGGCCCACCGTCGTCCCGCTGGAGTGGGCCCGCATGGGCTCACCCCCGACGAGCCGTCCCCTGCGCGAACTCGGCAACGGCCCCACGGACCTGGCCCTCCTCGCCAGCGCCCTCCAGCGCGCAGCGGGCACCCCCGCAGCCCAGCCGGACGACACCCGCACGCCGTCCCCGTAGCACCCGCGGCCTCCGCCCCGGCAGGCCCGCGTCTTCGCACCACGGCCGCGCAGTCGGCACGTACGTCACTCGCACCCTTCGTACGCGCCTGCCCCCGCACGCTCCCGCCCTCAACGCCCCACTCGCACCATCCGCCCCACCCGTCCCCTCAGCAACAATCTGCCATCACCCGCGTCTTCGCCGTCAACGCACCGCACCTGCCCTCCCTCCACTGGCCGAACTCTCTCCCCACCGGCCACGCTCGTCCCCATTTCTCTTCAGATCCCCTCCCACCAGCGGGTTTTGCGCCTCCCCCGCCTCCAGCCGCCGCACGCCCGCCTTCACATTCCGAACGCTCCCCTATCACGGACCGATCACGAAACGGCCGCTGACAGGGTTTGCCTACGAAGCGCTATTGCGGGCCCGCCGGTCCGGGCGTAGGACATACCCCACAGCATTTCGCACAGGTAACACGGCACAGGCCTCGCGGGGCAGGTCTGCGCCGGCACGGGACAACCCCATCTGCCCCGCGTTCCTGGGGAGGCTGGGATGCAACAGGTGAAAGTCGTGCGGGCAGCGGTGGCCATCGTCGCCGCGGGCGCGCTCGCCGTGACCGCCGCCGGGTGCGGCGACGACGGCGACGACAACGGCGGAGGCGGCGGGAAGGCCGACAAGTCAGGCTCCGGCGTCACGCTGCCGAAGTTGGACGGCGAGTCCCTGCGCGTCGGCGCCGTGTGGACGGGTCCCGAGCAGAAGAACTTCGAGAAGGTGCTCGACGGCTTCGAGGAGCAGACCGGCGCCACGGTGGAGTACGTGCCCACCGGTGACAACGTCGCCTCCTTCGTCCGTACCCAGGTCGCTGGCGGCAAGCCGCCGGACGTCGTGTTCGCGCCGCAGGTGGGCGTGTTGCAGGAGTTCGTCAAGGAGGGCTGGGCGAAGCCGCTCGACGCCGCCGCGAAGAAGGAGCTGGGCAAGAACTTCTCGCAGGGCTGGCAGGATCTGGGCGCGGTGGACGGCGAGCAGTACGGCGTGTACTGCAAGGCGGCCAACAAGTCCCTGGTCTGGTACAACACCATGGCCTTCGAGAACGCGGGCGCCCAGGAGCCGGAGGACTGGCAGGGCTTCATGGACACCGCGCAGCTCATCTCCGACTCCGGCGTGGCGCCCGTGGCGATCGGCGGCGCGGACGGCTGGACGCTCACCGACTGGTTCGAGAACATCTACCTCTCCCAGGCGGGCCCGGAGAAGTACGACCAGCTCGCGGCGCACGAGATCCCGTGGACCGACCCGTCGGTGAAGGACGCGCTGACCACCCTCGGCGAGCTGTTCGGCAACGACACGCTGATCGCGGGCGGCCAGAAGAAGGCGACGAAGATGGCGTTCCCGGACTCGGCGATCGCCCCGTTCGCCGACCTGGAGGACCCGCAGGCCGCGATGGTCTTCGAAGCGGACTTCGTCGGCGCGTTCGTCAACGAGACCGACGCGAAGGTCGGCGAGGACGCGAAGATCTTCCCGTTCCCGGCGGTCGGCCCGGACAAGCCGGTCGTCACCGGCGGCGACGCCGCCGTGACGCTGACCGGTTCCAAGGGCGCGCAGGCGCTGCTGACGTACCTGTCGTCCACCGAGGCGGCGGAGGCGTGGGCGGAGCCCGGCGGCTTCGTCTCGCCGAACAAGAACATGGACACGGCCGCGTACCCGAACGACGTGCAGCGCGAGATCGCGCAGGCGCTCGTCGACGCCGGGGACGACTTCCGCTTCGACATGTCCGACCAGGCGCCCGCCGACTTCGGCGGCACCGCGGGCAAGGGCGAGTGGAAGGCGCTGCAGGACTTCCTGGCCGATCCGAAGGACGTCGAGGGCGCGCAGCAGGACCTCGAGAAGGCCGCGGCCGCGGCTTACCAGAGCTGACGGACGGAGCAGGGAGACCCTGATGTCGACCTCGTCGGCGGGAGGTGCGGCGGACTCCGCCGCGCCCTCCCCCCTCGCCCCGCCGAGCAGCAAGTCGCCACAGACGAAAGAGAAGCAGAGCAAGCCGCCGAGGTCGGTGGTACGGACCAAGAGCTGGATCACGGTGGCGTTCCTGCTGCCCGCCGTGGTCCTGCTCGGGGCCCTGGTGCTGTATCCGATCGTGTACTCGGTCTACCGCAGCCTCTTCGACGTCACCGGCGACGAGTTCATCGGCCTGGACAACTACACCGAGCTGTTCAGCGACGACCGCATCCGTACCGCGCTGCGCAACAACCTGATCTGGGTGCTCGTCGCACCCGCGATCTGTACGGCGCTGGGGCTGATCTTCGCCGTCCTCACCGAGAAGGTGCGGTGGGGCACGGCGTTCAAGATGGTCGTCTTCATGCCGATGGCGATCTCGATGCTGGCGGCGGGCGTCATCTTCAGCCTCGTCTACCAGAACGAGCCGGAGCGCGGTGCCGCGAACGCGGCGTGGACGACGATCCACGACACGTTCAGCGACCCCGCCCCCTGGCCGGGGGCCCGCCCGCGCCCCAACGCCGATCTGAAGGGTCCCGACACGGGCCCCTTCACCAGTGACGCGACCGTCAGCGCCGGGCAGACGGCGCTGCTGCCGCTGGTCGCCGTGAAGCCGCAGGACGTGGCCGACGAGCAGTCGGCGGCGAAGCCGCAGGCCGCCGGCGACGCCGTGAGCGGCACGGTGTGGCTGGACTTCAAGCCCGGCGGCGGCGAGCCCGACGTCGTCGACAGCGGTGAGAAGGCGCTGCAGGGCATCAAGGTCGAGGCGGTCAAGGACGGCAAGGTCGTCGCCTCGGCCACGACGGCGTCCGACGGTACGTTCACGCTGCCGGCCGCGGCCGACGGCGCCCAGTTGCGGCTGCCCGCCTCGAACTTCGCGGAGGCGTACGGCGGCGTCGACTGGCTCGGCCCGTCGCTGGTGACGCCCGCGGTGATCGCGGCGTACGTGTGGATGTGGGCCGGGTTCGCGATGGTGCTGATCGCCGCGGGTCTGGCATCGGTGCCGCGGGAGCTGATGGAGGCGGCCCGGGTCGACGGCGCGAACGAGTGGCAGGTGTTCCGGCGCATCACCGTGCCGGTGCTGGCGCCGGTGCTCGCCGTCGTGCTCGTCACGTTGATGATCAACGTGCTGAAGATCTTCGACCTCGTCTACATCATCGTGCCCAGCGCCCGGCTGGAGGACGGCAACGTGCTGGCCGTCGAGCTGTTCCAGCAGGCGTTCGCGGGCACCCAGCCCGACCTGGGCGTGGGCAGCGCGATCTCCGTCGTGCTGCTGCTCCTCGTCGTCCCCGTGATGATCTTCAATATCCGACGCCTGCGAAAGGAGTCCGGCCGATGACCACCGCAGCAGCGGCGGAGACCGCACCGAAGCCGGAACCGCAGGAGGCGAAGAGCGAGGCACCGCCGAAGGAGTCGATCGCCTCCCGCATCGGGCGGTACGCGGGCGGCGGCGCGGTCCGGGCGTTCCTGGTGATCGTGGCGTTCCTGTGGCTGACCCCCACGGTGGGGCTGCTGCTCTCGTCGTTCCGGGACCCGGCGGACATCGCGACGACCGGCTGGTGGAAGGTCTTCGGCGATCCGGGGCAGCTCACCACGGAGACGTACGACACGCTCTTCGGCAACGACGACGTGATGGGTGCGCTGCCGACGACCATCTGGATCACCGTGCCGTCCACGCTGCTGGTGGTGGTCATCGGCGCGCTTGCGGGCTACGCCTTCGCGTGGATGGACTTCCCCGGCCGGGACTGGGTGTTCCTGGCGGTGGTGGGCCTGCTGGTGGTGCCGGTACAGGTGGCGCTGATCCCGATCGCGTCGCTGTACCGGGATCTGAACCTGTTCCACACGATCACGGGCGTGGTGCTCTTCCATGTGGCGTTCGGGTTGCCGTTCGCCATCTTCCTGTTGCGGAACTTCTTCGCGGAGATCCCCCGGGAGCTGCTGGAGGCGGCGCGGATCGACGGGGCGAGCGAGCTGCGGCTGTTCTTCCGCGTCGTGATGCCGCTGGGCGGTCCCGCGATCGCGGCGCTGAGCATCTTCCAGTTCCTGTGGGTGTGGAACGACATGCTGGTGGCCCTGGTCTTCGCCGACCCGGGCAAGCCGCCGCTGACGGTGGCGGTGCAGCAGCAGACGCGGCAGTTCGACAGCAACATCGAGCTGATCGCGTCCGGCGCGTTCATCTCGATGATCATTCCGCTGGTCGTCTTCTTCGCCTTCCAGCGGCAGTTCGTTTCGGGCGTGATGGCGGGCGCGGTGAAGTAGGCACGTACATCCTGAAGCGATCGCACTGAGGCGATACGGCCGTCCGGGTAGTTCACCCGGGCGGCCGTACTGTCGTACGGCTGCGCGCGTGGGGCCGCCGTTACGGTGGCGGATACCAGAAATAAGGACATTCCGACCAGCGGACTGTCCTTCCGCCGCCGCCCGCCCAGGGATGTGTCCGTGCCCCGGTTCAGCGTCATCGTCCCCGCGTACAGGGTCCAGGCATATCTCGACGAGTGCCTGGAGTCCGTGCTCACGCAGTCCTTCACGGACGTGGAGGTCATCGCGGTCGACGACCGCTCCCCCGACTTCTGCGGCGAGATCATCGACGGCGCGGCGGCCCGCGACCCGCGGCTGACCGCCGTCCACCTGTCCGCCAACGTCGGCCTCGGCCGCGCCCGCAACGCCGGCCTGGAGCGCGCCACCGGCGACTACGTCCTCTTCCTCGACGGCGACGACACCCTCGTCCCCGGCGCGCTCCAGGCGATCGCCGACCGGCTCGCCGCCACCGCGGACCCCGACGTCCTCGTCTACGACTACGCGCGCACCTACTGGGACGGCCGCCACGCCCGCAACGTCCGCGCCGACCTGCTCGCCGAGCGCGAGCCGCAGGTGTTCCGGCTGGCGGAGCGGCCGGAGCTGCTGCGGCTGCTGATGGTGGTGTGGAACAAGGCGTACCGGCGGGACTTCATCGCCGCGCAGGGCCTCAGCTTCCCGCCCGGCTACTACGAGGACACCCCGTGGACGTACCCCGCGCTGCTGGCGGCGGAGCGGATCGCGGTGCTGGACCGGGTGTGCGTGCACTACCGGCAGCGGCGGTCGGGCAACATCCTCGGCACGCCGGGGGAGCAGCACCTCGACGTCTTCGAGCAGTACGAGCGGGTGTTCGCGTTCCTCGCCGCGCGGCGGCTGGAGCGGTGGCGGCCGGTGCTGTTCGTGCGGATGGTGGACCATCTGACGACGATCTTCAACAAGAGCGAGCGGGTGCCGCGGCACAAGCGGGCGGAGTTCTTCCGCCGGACGCGGGCGCTGTACGTGCGGTACGGGGCGGGACCGGCGTCGGGGGCGGAGGCCGCTGCGGGCGCAGGGACCGGCGCCGGTGGAAAGGTCGAGGGCAGCGTACGGGCCGGGCGCGGGGCACGGGCCCGTACGCGGCATCTGCTCGTACGGCTCGGCACCCGGCGGTCGTTCGAGCTGCTCGGCGCCGCCGGCCGGCTCCTCTCCCGTGCCCGCGACCTCGCCGGCCGCGCCGCCCGCCGCGCCCGCAACCGCTGCGGCCTGCTCTACTACCGCCTCCAGCTCCGCCTGCCGCTCGACCCGCACCTGGCGGTCTTCGCCGCGTACTGGTACCGCGGCTACTCCTGCAACCCCGCCGCCCTCGAAGCCGGGGCCCGCGAGCTGGTCCCCGGCCTCGCCACCGCCTGGATCGCCCGCCCCGGGTACGCGCACACCGTCCCGCCCGGCGTACGGGTGCTGCGCCCCGGCTCGTGGGCCTGCCACCGCGCCCTGGCGCGCGCCACGTACCTCGTCAACAACGTCAACTTCCCGCAATACGTGGTGAAGCGCCGCGGCCAGATCCACGTGCAGACCCACCACGGCACCCCGCTGAAAAAGATGGGCCTGGATCTCGCCGACCACCCGGCGGGTGCGGCGGGCATGGACTTCGCCGCGCTCATGACCCGCGTCGACCGCTGGGACTACAGCCTCTCCGCCAACCGCCACTCCACACTGGCCTGGAGCCGCGCCTACCCGGCCGACCACACCACCCTGGAGTACGGCTACCCGCGCAACGACGCCCTCGCCGCACCCCTCACGCCCTTCGCACGCGCCGGGTTGCGCGCGGGGCTCGGCATCCCCGAGGGCGCCACCGCCGTCCTCTACGCCCCCACCCACCGCGACTACCTGCCCGGCCACGTCCCCCCGCTCGACCTCGGCGCCCTCGCCCACGCCCTGCGCGAACGCGGCGCGCACGTCGTCCTGCTGGCCCGCGCGCACTACTTCCACGACGCCGCGCCCGCCGACGCCCCGCCCGCAGGGGTCCTCGACGTCACCGCGCACCCCTCGCTGACCGAGCTGTGTCTCGCCTCCGACGCGCTGCTCACGGACTACTCGTCGGTGATGTTCGACTACGCGGTGCTCGGCCGCCCCATCGTGATCCACGCCGCCGACTGGGAGGCGTACCGGCTCGCGCGCGGCACGTACTTCGACCTCACCGCCGAGCCGCCGGGCCGCGTCTGCCGCACCGTGGAGGAGATCGCCGACACCCTCGCCACCGGCGCCCACGCCGCCCCCGCCGCCGCGGCGCAGCTCGCGGCGTTCCGGCGCCGCTTCTGCCCGTACGACGACGGGCACGCCGCGGAGCGCGTGGTCCGGCACGTGTTCCTGGGGGAGGCGGGTGCCCCGCCGGTGCCGGGGCCCGGGGAACTGGCGCGCGGCGTCCCGGGGGTGCTGCCGCGGCCGGCGGGGAGTGCGGTGGTGCGCAGCGAATGACGCGGGTGCGGAAGCGGGGCGTACGAAGCCGGCGGCCCGAACGCCGGTCGTACGAACAGCGCAGAAGCCGGTCGTACGAACACCGCAAGCACGCACTCGTCAGGAACGCCCAGCGCAGGCGCGAACGCCGGGCGTACGCACACCGGACGCACGAACGCCGGAAGCACGGAAGCCGGAGGTACGGATGACACAGACCCGCAGCGAGCGACCCACCGCCCCGCCGCCGGCGCCCACCGCCACGGGAGTCCGCCGCCCCCGCCCGGCGCGGCCCGACCCGTACCCCGCGTACCCCGCGTACGCCGCTGACGCCAACGGCGCGAAGCCCGGGCAGCCGTGGCTCGTGCGCCGCTACCGGCGCGCGGTGCCGCGACGCGTGCGCCGGCTGGTCGTCGCCGTCGCCGGCCCCGCCGCCCGGCACCGGGTGCAGCGCGCGCTCGGCGTCCTCTCCCGGCGGGTCCCCGAGCCGGGGCAGCGCTCGGTGCTGCGCGCCCTGCGCGCCACCGGCCAACTCGGCCGCCCCGACCGCCGGGTCATCCACTACCGCGGCCAGACCCGGCTCGCCGTCGTGCTCGACTCCCCCACGCCGCTGCGCGCCCGCAACGAGAACCTGCGCCTGGTCACCGGCGCCCTCGACGCCGCCGGCGTCGAGCACTTCGCCGTCCGCGGCTACGGCAGCGTCTCCACCGCCGTCGCCGTCCCCTCCTCCTTCCGCGCCCGCGCCGTCGCCGCGCTCACCGCCCTGTGCGCCGCCCACCCCGGCTACGTCTGCCTCCCCGACCGCCGCAGGCGCCCCGAGCGCCGGGTGCGTCCCGCCGGCGACCCCGCCGCCTGGGAGGCGCTCGCCGGGGCGGCCGTCATCCGGTTCGCCTGCTACTACGCCGACCGCGACGGCCACACGCTGCTGGGCGCCGGCTACGGCTGCGACGTCGAGTTCTGGACGGAGGAACCGTACGAGGAGAGCGACCCGGCCCCGGGCGGCAGCCGGCTGGTGGCCCCCCGCTTCAACCGCGTCGTCGAGTCCGTACCGCGCGACGGCACGTACGTCACCGCGCCCGGACACCTCTTCACCCGCTTCGTGCTCCCCGGCTCCCTCGGCCGCGTCCCCGACGTCCGCACCCGCCCCGAGCTGACGGTCCCGCTCCCCGACGACCTCCCCTTCCCCGTCGACGCCGTCTACACCTGGGTCGACGGCGACGACCCCGCCTGGCGCCGCCGCCGCGCCGCCGCGGGCGGCGTCCCGTACCACGCCGAGGCCGCGAACGACGCCCGCTACCTCAACCGCGACGAGCTGCGCTACTCGCTCCGTTCACTGCACCTGTACGCCCCCTGGATCCGGCACGTCTACCTCGTCACCGACGACCAGGCCCCCGACTGGCTCGACACCGCCCACCCCCACCTCACGGTCGTCGACCACCGCGACATCTTCACCGACCCGGGCGTCCTGCCGACGTTCAACTCGCACGCCATCGAAAGCCAGTTGCACCACATCGACGGCCTGGCGGAACACTTCCTCTACTTCAACGACGACGTCTTCCTCGGCGCCCCGCTGCTGCCCGCCCGGTTCTTCCTCCCCAGCGGCATCACCCGCTACTTCCCCTCCCGCGCCCTGCTGCCCTCCGGGCCGCCGGACGCGCGCGACGTGCCGGTGTCGGTCGCGGGAAAGAACAACAGGGCGCTCCTCCAGGAGAGGTTCGGCACGTACGTCACGCAGAAGATGAAGCACACGCCGCACGCCCTGCGGCGCAGCGTCCTCGCCGAGATCGAGGAGCGCTTCCCCGAACGGCACCGGCAGACCGCGGCGAGCCGCTTCCGCAGCGCCACGGACCTGAGCGTCCCGTCCGCGTTCCACCACTACTACGCGGCGTTCACCGGCCGGGCGGTGCCCGGGCAGATCCCGTACGACTACTTCGACCTCGCCCATCCGGACCTCGCCACCCGCCTCCGGCGGCTGCTGCGCCGCCGCGACCGGAACGTCTTCTGCCTCAACGACACGCTCTCCGGCGCCGGCGACCTGGCCTGGCAGGTGGAGCTGGTCCGGCCGTTCCTCCAGGCGTACTTCCCCGACCCCAGCCCGTTCGAGATCCCCGTTCACGCGCTCGTGCCCGAGCCCGTTGGAGAGGTGAGCAGGTCATGCCCCTGGCCGTCCGCACACCGGTGAACCCGGCCGCGCCGCCCGACACCTGCGCGTACCCGCGCGCGCTCAACGTGCTCAGCCGCAAGGAGACCGCGGTCCAGCGCCAACTGCGCCGCGCGGGCCTCGCCGGCTACGAGCCGCTGACGCAGGCGACGCTGCTGACTCTCGCGCAGTACGCGCCGCCGCACGCGGCGGTGTACGACATCGGCGCGCACATCGGGCTGTACGCCGCCCTCGTCGACGTCGTCCACGGCGCCAAACGCCTGCAGACCGTCGCCTTCGAGCCGACCCCGCGCACGGCGGAGCTGTGCCGCAGCCTGCGCGACCGCAACGGACTGGGCTTCGACGTACGGCAGATGGCGCTGTCGGACCGCAGCCGTACGGCGGAGCTGTACCTGTCGCCGAAGGCCGAGAGCTCCAACTCCCTCAACGCCGCGCACCGCGCGCACACCGCGTCGGTGCGGGTGCCGGTCGGCACGGTCGACGACTTCGCGGAGCGGCACGGGCACGCGCCGTTCCTCATCAAGATCGACGTCGAGACCCACGAGCCCGAAGTCCTCGCGGGCGCGGGCAGGGTGCTGCGCGACCACCGCCCGTGGATCGTCTGCGAGGTCCTGCCGGGCACGGACCCGGCGGCGATGGCGGCGGCGCTGTCGACGCTGACGGGGCTGGGGTACGGGCTGCACCTCATCCACCCGGAGACGCCGTGGCACACGCACGACGCGAAGAGCTACGGGCCGCACGTCCAGGGGCAGTGCCGCGACTGGCTGTTCGCACCCGAGCCGCTGACGGACGACTTCTACGCGACGCAGCGGGGGTGGCTGCGGGCGGTGCTGGCGTGCGGCAAGGAGGAGAACGTGACGGTGCCGCCGGGCGAGCCGTTCCCGCGGGGGTGGAACGCACCGCACGGAGCGCCGGGGGCGCCGCCCCGGCCGCGGCGGGGGCTGGAGGGGCGGTTGCCCCGGATGTGGCGCCAGGCGGTGGGACGGTGAGCGGGGCCGGTGCGGATACAGGTGCCGGTACGGGGCACGCGGCGGACTCCGTGGCCGGTTGGCGGCTGGGGGGTGCCGCCTTCGGGCTGCTGCTCCAGCTCGGCTGTGTCGCCTACGCCGCCCGCCACGTCTCCCCCGCCGCCCTCGGCGCGTACGCCGTGGCCCTCACCGCCGTCCACCTCCTCGCCCACCTCGCGGGCAGCGGCATCGCCGCCTCCCTGCGCCGCGCCGGCCCGCCGACCCGGCCCGCCGCCCACGCCGCGCTCCGGCTCGCCGGGATCACCGGGCTCGTCGGCTTCGCCGTCGCGCAACTCGCCGCCCCGCTGCCCGCCCTGCTCCTGCACACCGCCGACACCACCTCCCTCCTCCGCGTCCTCGCCTGCGCCTTCCTCTGCCACCCCGCCGCCGACGCCGCACTCGCCGCCCTCCGCGGCGCCGGCCGCCCCCGCGCCGCCGTACTGACGGACGCCGGCGGGCAGGCGGCCGGCGCCGCGACCGGCATCCTGCTGCTCGCCGGAGGCGCCAACCCCCTCGGTCTGGCCGCCATGCTGCCGGTCTCCGCCGCACTGACACTCGCCGCCGCGGGGCTGCTCCTGACCCGTACCCCGCTGCCGGACGGCCCTGGGGTGCAGGCGGCGTCGCTGATCCGCGTCTCGTGGTTCGCGGTCGGGTTCGGGCTGCTGCGGGTCGTCGCCGCGGGCGCGCCGCTGTGGGCGGTCTGCGGGCTGCTGGGTCCGGCCGCGGCGGGCGTGTACTCGCGCGCCGCGGTGCTGCTCGAAGTGCCGGTGACGGTGTACGGCAGGTTGGTGAACCGGACGGCGGGCGGGGGCCGGGCAGCGTACTCGCGACTCGGTCACGACCTGCGTCTGGACATGGGGCCGGGCCGCGGAGGCATCGGACAGGACACGAGCCGCGGCCGTGAGCCGGGCGACCGTCCGGCGACGGGGCGCCACCCCCGGCCCGGCCGTGCCGCCGGCCCCCCGAGCCGCGTCGACGGTCCCGCCGCCGGTCCCGCCCGCCGCGTCGACGTGCCGACCGCCCGGCTCGCCGTCACCGCCGCCTCCGCCGCGGGCTTCGCCGGGTTCGGCGCCGCCGCCGGGGCCGGCCCCGCCGCGCTCGCGCTGCTCCTCGGCCCCGGCTGGGAGTCCGCGACGGCGCTCGTGCCCTGGCTCTGCGCCGCGGCGGCGCTGCAACTCGTCTACTCCGCCGGCTGCTCCCTCGACCTCGCCCGCGGCCGCCGCCGCGAACTCCTCGGTACGCACCTGGTCGTGCTCCTCGCCACCGCCGCCGCCCTCGCCCTCTTCCTCGTCCTCCCGTGGCGCGGCTCCGGCTTCGCCCTGCCGCTGCTGGCCTGCGCCGCCGCCGTCGGCCCGGCCGCGGGGCACGCGCTGCAACTGGTGCGGTGGAGCCGGTGCGGGCTGGTGCGGGTACGGGAGGTGCTGCGGGCGCACGCCGTGCACGGCGGCATCGGAGCGGCGGCGGGGGCCCTGGCGACGCTGGCCGGTTCGACGGCGACGGAACCGGGCCCCGCGCTGCTCTACGGCCTGCTGGCGCCCGCGCCCGTGGCGCTGCTGTGCGCCGGGCTGCACGAGCGGTTGCCGCTCTCCGCGGCGCTGTCCGGCCACCGCCCGCCCCCGGCACCGGCACCGCGTCCCCGGGCCTCCGCCCGGACCCCGGCACCCCACGGCACGGCGCGCGCCCCGGTCCCGTAGCGCCGTGCGCAGGCACCGGGCCGGGCCGCGCGGTTCGTACGCACCGGGCCGCGCCCGTGTCAGCGCTGCGGTACGCCCGCGCGCTCGACCCCGGCCGCGCGCCACCCGCCCCGGCCCGCAGCACCGCGGGCCTGCGCACCCACCACCCGCCGGCGTGCCGCGAGCAGTTCCACGCACAGCTCCTCCCACCCCCGCGTCACCTCCTCCGCCGCGAACCGCGCGGTCCCCGCACGTGCGTTGGTACCCAGCCGGTGCAGCAGTTCCGCGTCCGCCGCCATCAGCCGCGCCATCGCACCCGCCAGCGCGTCCACGTCGTCCGGCGGCACCAGCAGGCCGTCCACCCCGTCCCGTACGACGTCCGCCGCCCCGCCGCCCACGTCGTACGCGATCGCCGGCACCCCGGCCGCGTACGCCTCCAGCACCCCGCCGCTCCCCGACGGCAGCACCGCGAAGCTCGCCTTGGCCCACTCCGCCGCCATGTGCGGGCTCGGGCCCAGCAGTTCCACCCGCTCGTACAGCCCCAGCTCCGCCACCCGCGGGCGCAGCCGCCGCAGCTCCGGGCCGTCGCCGAACACCCGCAGCCGCCAGCCCGACCCGGCCGGCGAGGCCGCGGCGAAGGCCGTGACCGCGTGGTCCGCCCGTGTCAGCGGGCCCGCCAGCAGCGCCGTCCGCGTCGTACGCGACGACCGCGGCCGGAAGCCGTCGGGCGCCGGGTACGGGATCGCCACCGTCCGCGGCGCCGCCGGACCCCGCCCCGCCGCGCCCAGCGCCGCCGCCAGCCGCCGCCGCGCGCCCTCCGTCCGTACCACCACCGCATCGCACTCCCCCACCCCCGCCGGCAACGCCTCCGCCCCCTGCGACTCGTGGATCCGGACCACCCCCGCCGGGGTGTGGTCCGCGGCGGCTGCCGGCAGCGCCGACGAGGACGTGACGAGGACGTCGGTGTCGAGGGTGCGCAGGGCGAGGGTGAGTTCGGTGTCGGTGAGCGCGTCGAAGTCCGGGTCCAGGGCGGGGTCGACGAGTGCGCTGGGCGCGGCGGCGAGCTGCTGCCGGACGCGGTCGGTGAGGGCGGTGGGCCGTAGCGGTACGGGGACGGGGCCGGTGCGGTCGACGAGGTGGCGCAGCGGGACGCGGGCGTCGAGCGCGGCGGGCGGCCGGTCGCGGGTGCGGAAGACGCTGACGACCTCGACGTCGTGGCGCGCGGCGAGATGGCCGGCGCGGGTGAGGACGGCGTGCGGAAGGTCGCCGGGCTCGTCGGCGCGGGGAAGCAGGAAGACGATCCTCACGCCCGTACGCCCTCCCCGCGCGCGCCCGCGCGCTCGTAGGGGGACGGCACCGGGAAGTACCCCTCCAGGAACGCGTGTACGCCCCGCGGAAGTGTGCCGTCGAGACAGAGGCGGAAGGCGTCGGTGTCGCGGCGGGCGAACAGTCCGTCGAGGCGCCGGGGCTCGTGGCCGCCCGCGGCGTCGACGCTCAGCGGGCCGGGGCGGCGCCGGGCGGGCAGGGCGCGGCCGAGGAACACGTCGGCGGCGAGGGGGAGTACGTGCGCGCCGAGAGCGTCGGGGGGATGGCGCCGGTCGGCGACGGTGAGGCCGGGGCGGGCGGTGTCCAGCCAGGGCGGCGGGGTTTCCGCGACGACGTACGTGTGGCGGATCCAGGGCGCGAACATCGCGAGGGAGCGGAGTGAGTAGCGCAGCGCCGGGCCCGTGGTGGTGTAGACGGCGTCCACAGGCGGGCGGGGCTCGGTGACGAACTCGCGGAGCGTGGGGAACGCGCGGTCGTCCACGTACCGCACGGCGGTCGGGGCCAGCGACGGCAGCGTGGCGCCGAGCGCGGTGGGGGCGCACGGGCCGGCGTACGCGCCGCCGCGGTGGCGGCGGTGCCAGAACTCGATGTCGCAGCCGTGGCCGGGGCCGTAGCGCAGGGTGCGGCCCGAGGTGAGGTACGGGCGGTAGAGGCGCAGGGCGGGTGGTGCGGCTGTGGCGGTGAGCAGTTCGGCGGGGACGGGGACGGCACGGTGCGGGAGGGACACGGCGTAGACGGCCTGGCCGGGGTACGCGCCGGCGAACGCGCGGCAGGCGCGCGAGCTGAGGCCGGCGTCGACGGCGAGGCGGTGGCGGAGGGCGTCGCCGGGGCCGGTCTCGTCGGGGTCGTCGGGGCCGCGCAACAGGACGTACGGGACATCGGCGGCCTCCAGCGCGTCCGCGGCGAGGCGGAGGCTGGCGGCGTACGCGTCGGCGGCGAGGAGGTCGTCGCGCAGCTCGGCCAACTGCCCTGCGGCCCACACGAGTCGTCCGCCGCCGCTCCCCGCGGCCCGTACCGCCTCCTCCCACCGCCGCCGCTCCGCCGCCGCCGGCGCGGGGGGCGGCGGCAGGGAGCGGACCGGTCGGGCGGGGGCGGTCGCGGCACGGTGGAAGGCCGCGCGGTCCGCGCGGTCGCGCTGGCGGCGGGGTTCGTCGTCGCGGAGCGCGGCCAGCCCGGTCAGGAGCGTGTGCCAGCGGTCGGCGGCGTGCGCGTCGGCGGGGATGGCCAGAAGGCGCGGCGCCGCCGGGCCCAACTCCTTCTCGTACGCCGCCCGGTCGGCCTCCGTCGGGACGACCAGCGCGTCGAGCTCCGGCGCGCCGGGCGGCGGCGGGTCGCCGGGGCGGGGGATGCGGTGGACGGTGAGGGTGCGGGCGGGGGCGAAGGCGCAGACGGCGGTGGCGTGGCCGGAGGCGGCGGTGACGAGGACGTCGGCGTCGAGCGTACGCAGGGCGGCGGAGTCGGGCCCGGCGGCGAACTCCACGTCGTGCCGGGCCGCGAGGCTCCGTACGACACCGTCCTCCGCCGCGGCGGCGGGGTCCGCCAGGAACGTGATCCTCACCGGATGTCCCCCGCGTCCCCCACGGCCTCGGTGACGACGACCAGCCGGCCGGCCGCGGTGTAGCGCGGGGCGACCCGGACGACGTCGCCGGAGTCGGCGATGAGCAGACGGTTCGGCAACCGGTGTACGCGCCCGGGGTCGACGACGTCGCCGAGCAGCCGCCCCACCGGGAGCGCGACCGGGCACCCGGCGGCCCGTACCCGTACGTCCCACACCCGCTCGCCGCTCCAGGCGGCCACCCGTGCCCATTCGGCACCTCCGACCCGGGCCACGAACCGCCCGCCGCCGCGGGCGGCCACCGGCAGCGCACACACGCCCCCGGCTTCCCCGCGCCCGACGAGTTCGCACGCGAACTCCCCGCCGGGGGCCGGGCCGAGAGGCCCGCGCCCCGCGGCCTCCGCGCCCCGGCGCCGGGGCAGCCGGACGGGCCGGCGCTCCACCGTCGGCGCTGCGGAATCCGCCGGTCCCACCACCCGCCCGTGGACCGTCAGTTCCGTCCAGCCCACCTCCACCCGGTCCACCTCCACATGCGGCGGCAACCGCTCCACCCGCAGCACCACGGCACAGCCGTCCCCCGGCGACGCGACCGTGACGCGCCACCCGTCCGGATGCGGCGGATCCAGCCGTGTGGGCCCCGCGCCCGCAATCCACTCGGCGGGCCCCGCGTCCACCGGCGCCCGCAGCCCGTAGCCCCTGCGCCGCCGCCGGCCCTCCACCGCCAGCTCCACGCCCAACTCCCGCGCCTCCCCCTCCCGCACCGCGATCACGTCCAGCCCGTGCCACGCCCCCGCGGCCCTCCGCCGGCCCGCATCCGGCGACCCCGGCTCCACCACGTACGTCCCGAACGCCCGTTCCCCCGCCACCTCCAGCCGCAGCGCCCGGCTTCCCACCCGCAGCCACGCTCCCGACCGCCCCGCCCCGCCCGCCGGCAGCCGCACGCACACGTTCAGCGTCCGCCCGTCCAGCACCGTGAGGTGCTCGGCGTCCAGCCGGCCCACCGCCGCCCTCTCCGCCGCCCTCACCCCGGCAGCTCGTACGCGCTCGGCACCGGGAGGTACGCCTCCAGGAACGCCCCCAGCAGCCCCGGCGCCCCCTGGCCCCGGACCCGGATCACCGTCCGGTTCCGCGCCGCCAGCAGCCCTCGCAGCGCGGCGTCCGCGCCGGGCGCCGCCAGGTCCACGTCCGCGTGGCGCAGCGTGGCGGCGGCCGCGCGGCCGGTGTGGGCGGCGTAGTGGTGGTAAAGCGACGACGGGATCGCCAGGTCGTCGCGGCGGGGGTCGCGGTGGGCGGCGGTCGCCACGTGCCGGTCGCCGAACTCGCGCTCGATCTCGCACAGCACGCTGCGCCGCAGCGGGTGCGGAGCGTGCCGTAGCGGCTCCTGCGCGGGCGAGACGAAGAACCGCGTGAGGCCGTTGGCGAGGAAGAAGTTCTCGGGGACGGTCTCGGTGCCGAGGAAGAGGCGGTCGCCGAAGTACAGGAAGTGCTCGGCGAGGCCCTCGATGTGGTGCAGTTGGCTCTCGACGGCGCGCGGATTGGACGTCGGCAGCATGGTCGGGTCGGCGAAGACCTCGCGGTGGGCGACGACCTTGAGCCCCGGGTGCGCGGTGTCCAGCCACGGCGGCGTGCCGTCGTCGGTGAGCAGGTGGATGCGGCGGATCCAGGGCGCGTACGTCGCGAGGGAGCGCAGCGCGTAGCGCAGTTCGGGGTCCGTCCAGGTGTACACGGCGTCGATCGGGTACGTGACGTCCCCGGGCAGCGGGTGCGCGAACTCCTCGCGGGTGCGCAGCGTGAGCCGGCTACCGCAGCCCCAGGAGCCGCGGTCCGTCATCTTCACCTCGGTGGCGCCGGCCGGGACGCTGTCGGCGACGCGGCCGGGGCGGGGCGCGATCAGCCGGTCGCCGATGGCGTCCTCGTGCCAGAACTCGACCTCGCAGCCGGAGTCGGCGCCGATGACGAGCCGCCGGCCCGGCTCCGTGCGGTACCACGTGACGCGCAGCACGTCGGCCTTCTCCAACTGCTGCCAGACGCCCGGCTCGTAGCCGGGCACGAGGCGCGGGTGCGCACCGGCCGCACCGTCCGCGAGGCCGGCCCCGAGGCCGACGCCCCGCGGCCCCGCACCTCCGCCCGGCCCGACCACCACCGTCACGTACGCCGGCTGCACCCGGCACAGCCGTGCCAGCACCCGGCACGCCCGGCGGCGTTGGGACGCGGGCACGGCGACGACCGACGGGCCGCACGCCCGGCCCCGTACCGCGAAGTACGGGACGCCCGCGGTCCGCAGCGCCCGGGTGACGCCGAGCACCCCGACGCGGCGGGCCTGCACCGGGGAGAGCGAGCGCTGCAGGTGCGCGATGCGCGGCCGGCCGTCGACGGTGATGACGACGCGGCCGGGGGCCTCGGCGGCGGCCTGCTCGCGGCGGGCCTTGAGGGCGGCGCGGAGCCGGTCGGCGTGGTGCGGGGCGGTGAGGGCGGCGAGGTGGCGGCGAACGGCGCGGGGAAGGGCGCGGCGGTACGCGGCGACGACGGATGCCGTACCGGGGCCGACGCGCGGCGATCGCTGATCCGTGGCTGTCTGCCCCATGCGGGACAAACTACGTCATTCGCCCGCCCCGGACTTCGAGCAACGCCCCGCGCCGCGCCCCTCCTACCGGTTCGTCCGCAGCAACGTGCGCATCGTCCGCATCGCCACCGACAGGTTCGCCAGGTCGAACGACTCCGACCCCTGGATCTCCTCCAGCGTGCTGCGCGCCCGCCCGAGGATCGCCGCGTTCTTCTCCTCCCACGTCTTGAAGCGCAGCTCCGGCGTGATCGCCTCGCCCTCCGCCTCCGGCTCCGCCGACAGCACCGCCGCGGTGAGCAGCGCGTGCGCCGCGTACAGGTCCTCGCGGATCGCCGCGCGGGCCATGGACTGCCACCGGTCCGCCCGCGGCAGCTCCACGATGCGGTCCATCAGGTTGCTGATGTGCAGCCGGTCGCCGAGGTCGTAGTACACCTCCGCGACGTCCAGCGGCTCGTGCCCGGTGCGGTCGGCGACGGCGACGATGTCCATCGCCGGGAACGCCGCCGAGAACGTCGCGACCCGCTGCGCCAGCTCGGCCGGGACGCCCTTGTCGGTCAGCTCGTTCTGGTTGCGCTCGTACCACTCCAGGTCCGTGCCGCGCAGCAGCTTCGGCAGCGCCGCCCAGACCTGCCCGATGCGCTCGCTGAAGAAGTCGATCGTCTCGCTCAGTTGCAGCGGCTGCGGCCGGTTGTTGAGCAGCCAGCGGGTGGCGCGCTCGACCAGCCGGCGCGAGTGCAGCCGGATACGGGTCTGGACGTCGGCCGCGATGTGGTTGTCGAGGGTTTCGACCTCGTCCCAGAAGTCGCCGAGGTGGAAGATCGCGCGGGCCGCGGTGTGCGCCCGTACGATCTCCTCGGTCGACGCGCCGGTCTCCTCCTTCAGCCGGTGCACGAACGTCGTACCGCCCGTGTTGACCGTGTCGTTGACCAGCACCGTGGTGACGATCTCGCGGCGCAGCGCGTGCGCGCGGATCTGGTCGGGGAAGCGGTCGCGCAGCGGCTGCGGGAAGTACGCGAACAGCAGCCGCTCCAGATACGGGTCGTCGGGCAGCCCGGTGGCGACCAGGTCCTCCGCCGTGGTGATCTTCGTGTAGCCCAGCAGCACCGCCAGCTCGGGCTGGGTGAGGCCCAGCCCCGCGGTGAGGCGCTCGCGCATCTGCTTCTCGCCGGGCAGGAACTCCAGGTCCCGGTCGAGCGCGCCCTCCTTGCTCAGCTTGCGCATGTACCGGTGGTGGGCCTGGAGCAGGCTGGGGGCCTGTGCGACGGCGTTGGCCAGGGCGGTGTTCTGCGCGTAGTTGTTGCGCAGCACCAGCGCGGCGACCTCGTCGGTCATCTCCCCCAGCAGCCGGTTGCGCTGCTTGACCGTCATGTCGCCGTCGCCGATGACCTGGTTGAGCAGGATCTTGATGTTCACTTCGTGGTCGGACGTGTCCACACCGGCGCTGTTGTCGATCGCGTCGGTATTGATCTTGCCGCCCCTGCCTCCCCCACTGAGCGCTTCGCGCTCGTGGGCGGTACCCCCAGGACCCCCGAAGCGCGCGAACTCGATCCGGCCGAGCTGCGTCGCCCCGAGGTTGCCGCCCTCGCCGACGATCCGGGCCCGTACGTCGATGCCGTCCACCCGGATCGCGTCGTTCGCCCGGTCGCCGGCGTCGGCCTGCGCCTCCGCCGAGGACTTCACATACGTACCGATGCCGCCGTTCCACAGCAGGTCGACCGGCGCCTGGAGGATCGCCTTCATCAGCTCGGCGGGCGTCATCTTCGCGGCGCCGTCGCGGATGCCGAGCGCCCGGCGCATCTTGGCGTTCACCGGGATCGCCTTGGCCTTGCGGGAGAACACCCCGCCGCCCTCGGAGAGCTTGCGGGTGTCGTAGTCCTCCCAGGAGGAGCGCGGCAGCTCGAAGAGCCGGCGGCGCTCGGCGTAGGAGACGGCCGGATCCGGGTCGGGATCGACGATGATGTGCCGGTGGTCGAAGGCGGCGACCAGCCTGGTGTGCTCGCTGAGCAGCATCCCGTTGCCGAAGACGTCACCCGACATGTCGCCGATGCCGACGGCGGTGAAGTCCTCCGTCTGGCAGTCCACGCCCAGCTCGCGGAAGTGCCTCTTGACCGACTCCCAGGCGCCGCGGGCGGTGATGCCCATGCCCTTGTGGTCGTAACCGGCGGAGCCGCCGGAGGCGAACGCGTCGCCGAGCCAGAAGTCGTACGAGACGGCGACCTCGTTGGCGATGTCGGAGAAGGTCGCGGTGCCCTTGTCGGCGGCGACGACCAGGTACGTGTCGTCCTCGTCGTGCCGGACGACGTTCTTGGGGTGCACGACCTCGCCGCCGACGAGGTTGTCGGTGATGTCGAGCATGCCGTAGATGAACGTCTTGTAGCAGGCGATGCCTTCGGCCAGCCAGGCGTCCCGGTCCGCCGACGGGTCCGGCAGCCGCTTGCCGACGAAGCCGCCCTTGGCGCCGGCCGGGACGATGACGGTGTTCTTCACCTCCTGCGCCTTGACCAGGCCCAGGATCTCGGTGCGGAAGTCCTCGCGCCGGTCGGACCAGCGCAGCCCGCCGCGCGCGACCTTGCCGAAACGCAGGTGCACGCCCTCGACGCGCGGGGAGTACACCCAGATCTCGTACTCCGGGCGCGGCTCTGGCAGTCCGGGGATGGCCTGCGGGTCGAGCTTCAGCGACAGGTACGAGTGCCAGGTCCCGTCGCCGTCGTGCTGGAAGTAGTTGGTCCGCAGGGTGGCCTGGATGACGGTGAGGAACGAGCGCAGGATGCGGTCCTCGTCCAGGGAGGCCACCTGGTCCAGCGCGCCGTTCAGCTCCTCCAGGATGCCGTCCGTCAGCTCCCGCCCGGCGTGCTGCCGCTCCGGCGCCATGCGCGCCTCGAAGAGGCTCACCAGCAGCCGGGTGGTGTGCACATTGGTACGGAGGGTGTCCTCCATGTACGCCGGGCTGAACTTCGAGCCGGCCTGGCGCAGATAGCGGGCGTACGCGCGCAGCACCATCGCCTGCCGCCACGTCAGCCCGGCGACGGGCACGAGGGCGTTGAGCCCGTCGTCCTCCGCCTCGCCGTTCCACACCGCGGCGAACGTCTCCTGGAAGCGCTCGCGCGCGTCCTCGCCGACCTCCAGACCGCCGCCGTTCTGCGACGGGGGGAACAGCAGCCCGAAGTCCGAGACCCACGCGTCGGTGACGCTGGCGCAGCGCAGCACGTACGGCCGCTCCTCGGTGACCTCGACGCCGAGGTTGTGCAGCACGGGCAGCACGCGGGTCAGCGAGAACGGCGCGCCCGCCCCGTACACCTTCAGCCGGCGCTCGTTGGGCGCGGCGCCCACCGGCTCGTACAGGCTGAGGGCGAACTTCTCGGTGCCGCCGCGGGAGCTGAGCTTCTCGAAGTGCTGGAGATCGGAGACGGCCGCGCGGGGCGCGAAGTCCTCCTTGTAGCCCTCGGGGAAGGCACCGGCGTAGCGGTGGGCCAGCTCGGCCGCGCGCTCCTCGCCGAACTCGGCGATCAGCGCCTCGGTGAAGCCGTCGTTCCAGGAGCGGGAGGCGTCCGCGAGGCGGTTCTCGATGCGGTGGACGTCGGTCTCGGTCAGCTCGCGCAGCCCGGTGCCGGGGTCGACGCGGACGACGAAGTGCAGCCGGGACAGGATCGACTCGGTGTTCCAGGCGGTGAAGTCGACGGACGTACCGCCCAGCTCCTCCTTGAGGATGTCGACGAGCCGCAGCCGCACGGAGGTGGTGTAGCGGTCGCGCGGCAGGTAGACGAGCGCCGAATAGTAGCGCCGGTACTCCTCCTGCCGGAGGAACAGCCGCAGCCGGCGGCGCTCCTGCAGATACAGCACGCTGATGACGATGGACTGCAGCTCCGCGACGGGGATCTGGAACAGCTCGTCGCGCGGGTACGTCTCCAGGATCTGCAGCAGGTCGCGGCCGTCGTGGCTGTTGGGCGTGAAGCCGGCGCGGCTGAGGACTTCGGCGACCTTGCGGCGGACGACGGGCACGCGGCGTACGGACTCGGTGTACGCGGCGGAGGAGAACAGGCCGAGGAAGCGCCGCTCGCCGACGACGTTGCCCTCGGCGTCGAACTTCTTCACGCCGACGTAGTCGAGGTAGGCCGGGCGGTGCACCGTGGCGCGGCTGTTGGCCTTGGTCAGCACCAGCATGCGGTGCTCGCGGGCCTTGGCGCGGACGTCGGCGGGCAGCCGGTGGAAGGACTCGGAGGCGGGCTGCGGCCTGCCGTTGTCCTTGCCGAACGCGGCGTGCGACGGGTCGGCGCGCAGGATGCCGAGGCCGGTGCCGGGGACGGCGGTCAGCTCCTCGCCGTCGCTGTTGACCGTCAGGCGGTACTCCCGGTAGCCCAGGAAGGTGAAGTGGTCGGCGGCGAGCCAGCGCAGCAGCTCCCGGGCCTCCTCGACCTCCTGCGTGGGCATGTCGTCCGGCAGCGGCTCCTCGTCGAGGTCGTCGGCGATGCGCAGGGCGGAGTCGCGCATCTTCTGCCAGTCCTCGACGGCCTCGCGTGCGTCCGACAGCACCCGCAGCAGGTCGGCGGTGATCTGCTTGAGGTCCGCGCGGTCCGACTCTCGGTCGATCTCCACGTGGATCCAGGACTCGATGACGGCGTCGTGCGGCAGGTCTTCGAGGCCGCGCGCGTACGGCGGCGAGGCGTTCGGGTCGCGGCCGGCGTCCAGTACTTCCAGCAGCCGGCCGGTGACGTCCCGGCGGACGACGATCTGCGGGTGGATCACCAGATGAATGCCGCGCCCCTGACGAGACAGCTCATTGGTGACGGAGTCCACCAAAAACGGCATATCGTCCATGACTACTTCGACGACACTGTGACTGGACGTCCAGCCGTTCTCCTCGACCGTGGGCGTGTGCACGCGCACGTTGGCGGTGCCCTGCGGACGGTTCTGGGCCAGGCGGTAGTGGGAGAGCGCGGCGCCGAAGACGTCGACCGGGTCACGGCCGAGCAGATCCTCGGGCGCGGTGTGCAGGTAATAGCGCTGGAGGTACGCGTCGAGGGTCTCGGGAGGCAATCCCCCCTCGCCCGTCCCGTCCGCCCGCGCCGCGCGCGCGAGCAGCTCGTTCTTGGCTTCAGCCAGCTTGATCTGCATGGTCCTCAGGCTCCTGTCGCGCGCCGTTGCGTGACGGTTCTCGTGGGCCCGGGAGTGCTCCCCGGCCCTGCTGACGAGCGGGCACGGCACCGCGGCCCGGATGCCTCCGGGCCCTGCGCGGCATCGTGCCGGAACGGGAAACGCACCGGTCCGCTTCCGGCCATCATCGGGCGGCGGCACCGGTTTCGCCGATCAGCCGTCCCCCGGTCGGGGTCCCCGGCGCCGACCGATGCCGGGAGGGGCGCGGTGGTGGCCCCGCGGGCCCCGCCTCCGTCGCCCCCATGAGATATCGGGCTGATCACGCCACCAGGCTATCCCCTTGGGGCCAGGCGCCGTCCACGGCCGAATGTGTACAAACACAGCCCCCGTTCTTTGACGATCCGCACAGCTTCTCCAGCCTGCGGAACGTCCTTCACCTGGACTAAAGCCTTCCGTATGGCCCGGTTGGGTCCGGTGTGCCGCGGGGTGGCGAACGTCACCTTGGGGGCGTACGAGCGAGGGGTGGAGCCCGGTGCCGGACGGGCTGCCGGGCGTCGTCAGGCGCCCAGTTCGTCCGCCGCCGCGACCGCCTCCGCCAGGCTGTCCACCACCGGGACGCCCGCGGCCTCCAGGCTCGCGCGACTGTGCGAACCGCCGGTGTACAGCACGGCGCGTACACCCGCGTGCCGCGCGGCCGTGGCGTCGTCCACCGCGTCCCCGATGACGACCGTTCGGGCCGGGTCTATGCCCTGGAGCGCGCCGAGGTGGCGCACCATGTGCGTCGCCTTCCCGCCGTCGGACGGGCCGGTGCGGCCGTCGATCCGCACGAAGTGGTCCGCGATGCCGTGCGAACGCACCATCGGCAGCAGTTGCTCGTGCGGCGCCAGGGAGCACAGCGACTGCGTCTGCCCCGCGGCCCGCCGCTGCGCCAGCAGCTCCGCCGCGCCCTCGGCGAGGGCGGCGGCCTCGGCCCGCACCCAGTAGTGCCGGTGGAAGGCCTCGTCCATGACCTCCCACTCCTCGGCCGTCGGCAGCCGGCCCATCAGCCGCTCGTAGAACCGCGGCACCGGAACGCAGTACAGATCGCGATAGCGCTCCAGCGTGATCGGGGGCAGGCCCAGCTCGGTGAAGGAGGCGTTCGTCGCCTCGATCACCGCCTGGATGTCGTGGAAGAGGGTGCCGTTCCAGTCCCAGACGAGGTGTGTACGCACTCCAGAACGGTAACCGGCCGGTCTGACAACCGGGCGGTCGAGCCGGCCGGGCCGCTCAGCCGACGAGGTTCCCGATCTCCTGGACGCCGTACCAGAGCAGTTCGTGGTCCTCCGCGCCGTCGACCGTGAACCGGGCGTCGTCGTCCCCGGCGTCCGCGGCGCCGAGGGCGGCCACGGCCGCGGCGACGTCCGCCGCCGCGTCGTCCGCGTCCACGTGCACCGCCGCCGCCAGCTTCAGCGGCACGGCCGCGGGGACACGCACCTCGCCGATCGCGGCGGGGTCCATCCCCCGATCGGGGTCGGCCGCCGCGGCGCCGTCGGGCAACTCCGCCGCGACCACGACCCGGCGCGGCGGGGCGCCGGGGGCGGGGGCGATCGCCAGCAGCCGCAGCGACGCCTGGGCGGCGCGGGTGAGGGCCGCGTACTCCAGCTCTTCGAGGTTGTCCGAGAGGTACCACTCGCGCAGCGCCGGGGTCACGGCGTAGGCCACCAGCGGCGCCGGGCCCAGCTCACCGGCCTCGTGCGCCCGCGCCAGGCCGGGCAGGGTCAGGGGGACGTACACGCGCATGGGCGAACTATACGGCGGCGGTCCCCCGTCCGAGTGGGTTGCCAGGGCCCGTGGCGACAGCACCCTGTGCGGCGCCCGTCGCAGGCACGACGGGCCTGCGGGCGGGCGCCGGAGCGGGCGAGTCACCTGGAGGGGTGAATCCCCCGGCGGTCCGGCGAGGAGGCGGCGGACGTTGCGAAGCGGCGAGGGGCGCCGGTAGACCTTCGGGTATCGCGAACCACACGCATCACGGGGGTGACAGCGTGACGACCACACACACCCGGCCGGCCGCCGACCGGCCGGAAGGCGGGCCGGAGCGGGAAGAGCCGGACGGCGGCGCCGCGAACGTCCTGACGGACGGGACCCGGTACGGACGGGCCCGGGACACCGCGGCCGGCCGGCCCGGCGAACCGGCACCCGACCCGCCGTACGACCCGGCACACCGCCGGAGGCCCGCCCACCGGCCACCGCACGAGAAACCCCCGCGGCCCCGCGGCCGTACCGCCCCGCGGAACCGGTGCGACACCCGCCGCCCCGGCGGCAAGCCCGCACGCCGCCCCTCCGGGGAGCTGCGCCCGCACGAGTGGTTCGCCGAACGGCTGGTGCTCGCGCTCAGCGGGCAGCGGCCGATGCACTGGCTGCTCGGCCACACCACGGGCCGCGCCTACGACCAGCTCGCCGCCTTCGCCGACGCACTGCCCCTGCGCGACGGCCCCCGCCCGGAACTGCGGGCGTGCGGCTACTGCCGCCCGGCACCCGACGCCATCGAGGCGTTCGCCCGCGTCGCCGTGGGCGACCGGCTGCGGGCGCTGGCCTTCCGCCTGGAACTGGGCCCCGACCACCGCTGGCGCTGCGCCGCGGTCGAGATGGACCCCAGCCCGCAGGGCGAGCGCACATGACGACGGCGGGGCCGGTCCCTTGGGACCGGCCCCGCCGTGCGGTGACGTACTACGGCCTCACTTCTTGCGCCGCTTGCCCTTCGAGCCGCCCTTCTGGGCCCGGCGGCGCTCCGCCCGGGTGCGGCCGTCGCCGGAGCCTCCGGACGTGGCGGCCTGGGCGCCGTCGGTGGCCAGCTCGCCTTCCTCAACGCCCCCCTCCGCGGTGGGCGCGGAGAAGTGCAGCCGGTCGGGGCGCTGCGGCTGGTCGAGGCCCTTGGCGAGGATCGCCGGGGCGGGCGCGGCCTCCTGCGGCGCGGCGTCGGCGGGCGCGGCGTCCTGCACCGGGACCTCCTCGACCTGCTGCTCGACCTGGACCTCCAGGTTGAACAGGTAGCCGACGGACTCCTCCTTGATGCCGTCCATCATGGCGTTGAACATGTCGAAGCCCTCGCGCTGGAACTCCACCAGCGGGTCCTTCTGCGCCATCGCGCGCAGCTGGATGCCCTCCTGGAGGTAGTCCATCTCGTAGAGGTGCTCGCGCCACTTGCGGTCCAGCACCGACAGCACGACCCGGCGCTCCAGCTCGCGCATGATCTCCGAGCCGAGCTGCTCCTCGCGCTTGTGGTACTGCGCGCGGACGTCCTCCTTGACCATGTCCTCGATGAACTCGGGGGTGATGCCCGCGCGGTCGCCCGCGGCCTCCTCCAGTTCCTCGACCGTCACGGAGACGGGGTAGAGCTGCTTGAAGGCCCGCCACAGCCGGTCGAGGTCCCACTCCTCGGCGAAGCCCTCGACGGTCTCGGCCTGGATGTAGGCGTCGATGGTGTCGTCCATGAAGTGACGTACCTGCTCGTGCAGGTCCTCGCCCTCCAGCACCCGCTTGCGCTCGCCGTAGATGACCTCGCGCTGACGGTTCATGACCTCGTCGTACTTCAGGACGTTCTTACGGGTCTCGAAGTTCTGCTGCTCGACCTGCGACTGGGCGGAGGCGATGGCGCGGGTGACCATCTTGTTCTCGATCGGCACGTCGTCGGGCACGTTGGCCATCGACATGACGCGCTCCACGAGCTGCGCCTTGAACAGCCGCATCAGGTCGTCGCCGAGGGAGAGGTAGAAGCGGGACTCGCCGGGGTCGCCCTGACGGCCGGAGCGGCCGCGCAGCTGGTTGTCGATACGCCGCGACTCGTGCCGCTCGGTGCCCAGCACGTAGAGCCCGCCGAGGTCCTTGACCTCCTCGTACTCGGTCTTGACCGCCTCTTCCGCCTTCTCCAGCGCGGCCGGCAGCGCCGCCGCCCACTGCTCGGCGTGCTCGACGGGGTCCAGCCCCTGCTGGCGCAGGTCGGCCTCGGCGAGGTCGTCGGGGTTGCCCCCGAGCTTGATGTCGGTGCCGCGGCCGGCCATGTTCGTGGCGACGGTGATCGCGCCCCGGCGGCCGGCCTGCGCGACGATGATGGCCTCGCGGTCGTGCTGCTTGGCGTTGAGCACCTCGTGCTGCACGCCGCGCTTGCTGAGCTGCTGCGAGAGGTACTCCGACTTCTCCACCGACGTCGTGCCGACCAGCACCGGCTGGCCCTTCTTGTACTTCTCCTCGATGTCGTCGACGACGGCGTCGAACTTCGCCTCTTCGGTGCGGTAGATCAGGTCGGACTGGTCCATGCGCGCCAGCGGCCGGTTGGTGGGGATGGGCACCACGCCGAGCTTGTAGATCTGCTGGAACTCCGCGGCCTCGGTCATGGCCGTACCGGTCATGCCCGCCAGGCCCGGCTCTTCGTTGCCGTTGCGGTCGTGGCGCTTGTAGAGCCGGAAGAAGTTCTGCAGGGTGATCGTCGCGAGCGTCTGGTTCTCGTCCTTGATGTCGACGCCCTCTTTGGCCTCGATCGCCTGGTGCATGCCCTCGTTGTAGCGGCGGCCGGCCAGGATACGGCCCGTGTGCTCGTCGACGATCATGACTTCGCCGTTCATGACGACGTAGTCCTTGTCCTTCTTGAACAGCTCCTTGGCCTTGATGGCGTTGTTCAGATAGCCGACCAGGGGGGTGTTCACGGACTCGTAGAGGTTGTCGATGCCCAGGTAGTTCTCCACCTTGGCGACGCCCGCCTCATGGATGGCGACGGTCCGCTTCTTCTCGTCCACGTCGTAGTCGCCGGTCTCCTGCTTGCCCAGGCGCGGGTCGCCCGGCTCGCCCTTGGACAGCCGGGTGACGAGCTTGGCGAAGTCCGCGTACCACTTGGTGGCCTGGTCGGCGGGGCCGGAGATGATCAGCGGCGTACGGGCCTCGTCGATGAGGATCGAGTCGACCTCGTCGACGATCGCGAAGTTGTGGCCGCGCTGCACCAGCTCGTCCTTCGACCACGCCATGTTGTCGCGCAGGTAGTCGAAGCCGAACTCGTTGTTCGTCCCGTAGGTGATGTCGCACTTGTACTGCTCGCGGCGCTGGGCCGGCGGCATGTTGGCGAGGATGCAGCCGACCGACAGGCCGAGGAAGCGGTGGACCCGGCCCATCCACTCCGAGTCGCGCTGCGCCAGGTAGTCGTTGACCGTGACGATGTGCACGCCCTTGCCGGAGATCGCGTTGAGGTACGCGGGCAGCGTGCCGACCAGGGTCTTGCCCTCCCCGGTCTTCATCTCGGCCACGAAGCCCCAGTGCAGAGCCGCGCCGCCCATGATCTGGACGTCGTAGTGCCGCTCGCCGAGGATGCGGTGGGCGGCCTCGCGGACGGTGGCGAACGCCTCCGGCATGATGTCGTCGAGGGACTCGCCGTCCTCGTACCGCTGCTTGTATTCCTCGGTCAGTGCGCGCAGCTCGGCATCGGAGAGTTCGGTGAAGTCCTCTTCGATGGAGTTGACCTGGTCCGCGATGCGGTTGAGCTTGCGCAGGATCTTTCCTTCGCCTGCGCGCATGATCTTTCCGAAGACGGACACTTTGGGCTGGCTCCTTGCCGGTCGGGCCTGGCACGGTCGGGTGCGCTGGTGCGGCCCCTGTCCTCTGGGGCTCCTCTCGGGCCTCGCGGAGCCCACGGCCGCACCGGCCATCGTATGCGAGGACGCGGGCGCCCCGGGAGGTCCAGCCCAGGGACGTTAGGTGCCGTCACCGTACGTGTCAACGTCCGGACCCTGCGGAAAGTGCCGCAAAGGGCGCGCCGGACCGCCGTGACGGGTGCGCGTACGCGGGAGTGGCGGGGCGGAAAAGCCGTGGCGGGGCGGGAGGCACGGGCGGAGAATCCGTGGATGGAACCCGTCACACTGGACACCGACCGGCTGCTGCTGCGGCCCATGGAAGCCGGCGACGTCGACGCCGTCCTGGCCGCCTGCCAGGACCCCGACGTGCAGCGCTGGACGCGCGTACCGTCGCCGTACGGGCGCGGGCACGCGGAGGACTTCGTCCTCAAGGTCAGCCCGGCGGGCTGGCGCGAGGACACCATGTACAACTTCGGCGTCTTCACCCGCGACGACGGGGCGCTGGTGGGCTCGATGGGGCTCGTCGGCCTCACGCCGTCGCGGCACGCGGAGCGGGTCGCGGAACTGGGGTTCTGGACGGCACCCGGGCAACGCCGCCGCGGGTACACGGCGGAGGCGGTGGCGGCCGTGGTGCGCTGGGCGTTCACGGAGGTCGGCATCGACCGGCTGGAGTGGTTCGCCGAGGTGGGCAACGAGCCGTCGCGGGCGGTGGCGCTGCGCGCGGGGTTCACGATGGAGGGCACGCTGCGCTCGTGGTTCGTCAACCACGGCACGCGGCGCGACGCCTGGGTGGCGTCGCTGCTGCCGTCGGACGTGGAGCTGACATCGCGGCTGCCGTATCTGCCGGCGCCGTCACCGTCGCCGTAAGTGTCCGAAAGCGCACGGGCTGTCCAACTGTGCTGCTGGCGCGGCCCGCCCGGGAAGCGGACAATCACCCCCATGGACCCCATCACGCTGGTCACCGAGCGCCTGCTGCTCCGGCCCGCGGAGCCCGGTGACATCGACGCCGTCCTGGCCGCATGCCAGGACCCCGGCATCCAGCGCTGGCTGCCGGTCCCGTCGCCGTACGAGCGGGAGCACGCCGAGGAGTACGTCCTGAAGATCATCCCGGCCGGCTGGCGCGAGGACCGGCAGTACGACCTGGTCCTCACCGACCTGGAGAGCGGCGCGCTGGTGGGCTCGGCGGGCGTCGGCCGCACGGCCGGGCCCGAGGAGCGCGTCCGCTCCGTCGGCTTCTGGACCGCCCCCCGGCACCGCGGGCAGGGGTATGCGGGAGAGGCGGTGGCGGCGCTGGCCCGCTGGGCGTTCACGGAGCTGGGCGCGGACCGGCTGGAGTGGCTGGCGCAGGTGGGCAACGAGGGATCGCGGACGGTGGCGCGGAAGGCCGGCTTCACGATGGAGGGCGTGCTGCGCTCCCGGCTCGTCCACCGCGGCGTGCGGCGGGACGCCTGGGTGGCGTCGCTGCTCCCGTCGGACATGGGCCTGGCCCCGCAGGTGCCGTACGGGGCACGTGTGACGTACCCGGCGCGGACGGGGCGCTGACGCGCAGGCAGAGGCGGCGGCCAGGCCGGGCGGCGCTGCCGGCCGGGGTTGTCAGAGGCAGGCTCTACGCTCGCCGGCATGACCACGAACGTGTCTCTCTCCGCCGACGACGCCCGCCGTATCGCCCTGCGCGCCCAGGGGCTGCTCGGCGCGCCCGACCGCCGTGCAGGGGCCCGCGGGGTGCTGCGGCGGCTGGGCGCGGTGCAGTTGGACACGATCTCGGTGCTCGCCCGGTCGCACGAACTCGTGCCGTACGCGCGCCTGGGCGCGATCGGCCGCGAGGCGGTGGAGTCGGCGTACTGGTCGGGGGCGGCCGCCTTCGAGTACTGGTCGCATGCCGCCTGCATCCTGCCCATCGAGGAGTGGCCGCTGTTCGCCTTCCGCCGCCGGGACCGCCGCGCCCGCGGCTACCGCTGGCATCACCTGCAGGACCCGGAGGGCTCGCGCGCCGCCGTCGTGGACCGGCTGCGTACCGACGGCCCGCTGACCTCCACGGACCTGGGCGGGGCGAAGAAGGGCGGCCCTTGGTGGGACTGGTCGGAGACGAAGATCGCGGTGGAGACGCTGCTCGATGCCGGCGAGGTCGTCGTCACCGCACGGCGTGGCTGGAAGCGGGTGTACGACCTGGCGGAACGCGCCGTCCCGGACGCCCTGTTCCACGACGACCTGACGGACGAGGAGTGCCTGCGCCGGCTCGTCGCCCAGGCGGGCCGCGCCCTCGGCGTGGCCACGCGCGCGGACCTGGCTGATTATCACCGTCTCAAAGGCGAGCAGGTCGCCGCCGTCGTGGGTGACACGGAGCTGGTCGAGGTGGAGGTCGAAGGCTGGGGCAAGCCGGCGTGGGCCGACCCGGAGGCGCTGGCAGACGGCCCGCGGGGGCGGCACAGGACGACGCTGCTCTCCCCCTTCGACTCCCTGATCTGGGACCGTCCGCGTACGGAGCGGATCTTCGGACTGACGCACCGGCTGGAGGCGTACGTGCCGAAGCCCCAGCGGATACACGGGTATTTCGCCATGCCGGTGCTCGCCGGCGGCCGGCTCGTCGGCCGGGTCGACCCGGGGCGCGAGGGGAGCACGCTCGTCGCCCGCCAGGTGACGCTGGGCGCGGACCGGCCGAACGGCGTCACGCCGGCGAAGGCCGTGGAGCCCACGGCGGCGGCGCTCGCGGAGGCGGCGAGTTGGGTCGGGGCGCGGTCGGTGCGGGTGGAGCGGGTCAGCCCGCCGGAGCTGCACACGCCGCTCGCGCGGGCGGCGGAGAAGGCCGTGGCCGCGGGCTGACCGCCCGTTCCGGGCGTCCCCGCGGCACCCGGAAGCCTCAGCGGATTTCGAGGATCTTCTCGCGCATCGCGTAGACGACGGCTTCCATCCGGGAGTGCAGCTGCAGCTTCTCCAGGATGTTGCGCACGTGGTTCTTCACCGTGTTCTCGCTGATGAACAGCTCTTTGGCGATGTCGCGGTTGTTCATCCCGGTGGCCACGAGCTTGAGCACTTCCAGCTCCCGGTCGGTCAGCCGCGGCGCCGGCACGAGCCGCCGCTCGTCGGTGCGCTGGATCATCGACTTGAACTCGGTGAGCAGCTTCGACGCCATCGACGGGCTGATCTGTGACTGCCCGTCCGCCACGGCGCGGATCGCGGCGGAGACCTCGTCGGTGGAGATCTCCTTGAGCAGATAGCCGGTCGCGCCCGCCTTGATCGCGTCATAGAGGTCGGCTTCCTCGTCGCTGATCGTCAGCATGATGATCTTCGCGCTGGGGGCGACTTCCTTGATGGACGTGCACGCCTCGATGCCGGTGCGCCGCGGCATCCGGATGTCCATCAGGACGATGTCGGGAAGGAGGTCGGCGGCCTTGACCACGGCCTCGGCGCCGTCGCCGGCCTCACCGACGACCTGAATGTCCTCCTCCTGCGCGAGGACGATTTCCAAGCCGCGGCGGAAGAGCTCATGGTCGTCCACGACGAGGACACGGATCGGCTCCTCCCGGGGACCGACCGACGTCTTCGGCTCACCAGCTCCGCTCAGCTCGAACTCCGCCACGCTTGCCCCCAGGCACCGACTTTGCCGTGCGCGCACATGATTTCACGATCGGGCGGCGGGGTGACGCCCCCGCCGCCCGCCTACCGTCGCCTTTCAGCCGCCCAGGGCGCCCCCTGCACCGTCGGGCAGCGACTCCTCGATCAGATACGGGTCGAGGTGGATCACGCCGTAGTCATACGCGTGCCTGCGGTAGACCACGCTGGGCAGTTTCTTGTCGGAATCGACGAAGAGATAGAAGTCGTGCCCCACGAGTTCCATCTCGTAGAGCGCCTGGTCCAGCGTCATCGGCGCGGCGGCGTGGGTCTTCTCCCGCACCACGAGCGGGCCGTCGCCGTCCACCTCCAGCGGTCCGCGGCGAAGGAGCCGAGAGCCGCTCTGCAGCGGCTCGCTCTCCGTGATCGTCTCCATCGACGGGGTCGTCAGCTCCCCGTCGTCCGTGAGCTGCGCCGCGTGCGCGACGACGTCGCCCACCTCCGCCGCCGTCCTGCGGTCCTTGCCGGGCCGCCTGGTCTTGCGCTTGTCGTGCTGCTTGCGCAGCCTCGCCTCCAGCTTGGCCGTCGCCAGGTCCAGGGCTGCGTACGGGTCGGCCGCGGCCGCCTCGGCGCGTACCACGGGCCCCCGGGAGTGAACTGTGATCTCCACCCGGTCGCAGCGGTCGGCCAGCCGCGGGTTGTGCTCCTTGGACACCTCGACATCAAGGCTCATCACCTTGCCGTCGAACTTCTGGATCTTGTCCAGCTTCAGCTTCTCGGCCACATGCCGACGAAACCGCTCGGGAACCTCGGTCTTGCGGCCCTTGACGACGATGTCCACGCAGAACTCCGTTCTGGAACGGCTCCGCGTACCGCTGAGCTGACGGGCGAAGCCGGTCCCTTGGTGCGCTCGGGCCCCGGTTCGTGCCGGAGCCTCGGGGTTCTCTGCCGCCGGACCCTCCTCACGGAGGACCGGCTTTCACCTCCTCCTCCCCCAACGACAAGATCGACACCCCATCGGATCCAGCGGATTCGGCCCATCCACTGTCCTCACAGCCTCCTCACAATCGAACATAGCTCGCCTGAGATGCTGCGGCACCCCCTGAGGCAACTGTAGTCCGATCAGGTGCTTATACCTCCTTTCTACCTGCGGAAACGTAAGATTGCAGTCAAGGGAGCGCACACGCGCGACCGGCTTCGAACGCGTCGCGCGGCGCGGCCACGACGGCCGCCGCGAGCCCGCCATGGCAGCCTGCTGCGCGCACCGCCCGCGCCGCCTCGGCGAGGGACGCCCCGGTCGTCAGCACGTCGTCGACGAGCACGATCCGGCACCCGGGCGCGCGCAACCGCAGCGCACCGCCCCGCACCACCTCCAGGGCCCCCGAGACGTTCCGCTGCCGCGCCACCGCGCTCAGCCCCGCCTGGTCCGCCACGGCCCGCCGCTGCCGCAGCACCGGCAGCAGCTCCACCCGTATCCCGGCCCGCCGCAGCCGCTCCGCGGCCACCAGCGCGAGACGCCGCACCGGATCATGACCCCGCCGCACCACGGCCCCACGCGCCGACGGCACCGGCACGAGCACCACCCGCTCACCGCCCGCCCCGCACACCCGCACCCGGCCACGGCGGCGCGCCGGCTCCGACGCCGAAGCCCTCGGATCCCCGGACACCGCCGCCGGGCCGGCCTCACCGCGAGCCGTCGGCGCACCCGAGGCTCCGCGAGCAGCCGCCGGATCCCGGGCGCTGCAAGCCGCCGTCGACGCACCGCCGCCCCGTGCCCGGATACCCGCGCCGCCCCGCGCACCCCGCTCCGCCTCCGCGGCCCGCACCCCCGCCGCCAGAGCCGCGCCCAGCGGACGGGCCAGACGCAGCGCGCCCCGTTCCTTGTGCGCCAGCAGCGCCGACCGGGCCGCGTCCGCGTACGCCACCGCCGCATACACCGCCGGCAGCCCCGGCGGCCGCGGCCGGGGCACCACGCGCCGCACCGCACCCGCCGTCAGCTCCGCTGCGCACCCCGCGCACAGCGCCCCCGCGCCCCGCCCGGCCCCGCATCCCGCGCAGCCGGCCGGCAGCATCAGCCCCGCCAGTTCCCGCCCTGTCCCCCGCATGCGTCCACCATGCCCGCCGCCACCGACACCCGCGACCCCCTGTGGACAACCCCGCGGATGTGGACAAACCGGCAGCGGAACCCCGCGGCGCCTACCCCGGATACACCGGCGCCGTGGCCGCCTCCGCGCCCGGCACCGGCTTCCAGTACGCGTTCTGCGGCAACCGCACGATCCCTTCCTCCGACGCCGCCACCAGCGGCTTCGTACCGTCCTCCGCCGCCGCCACCGCCGTCACCCCGGTCAGCCCCTGCCCCAGCTCCGCCGCCGGCGGCACCGACCCGTCCGTCGACACCAGCCGCATCTGCTGCACGCCCTCGGACTCCCGCCCCACGACCAGCAGCCGGCTCTCGCCCGCCCACGACACGGCCCGTACCTCCTCCAGCGCCCCCGTGTCGCGCAACTGCGCCACCACCGGCACACCGTCCTTCACCGACACCGCCCCGAGCACCAGCCGGCTCTCCGACCCCTCGCTGACGACCAGCGCGATCCGCGCCCCCTCGGCCGACATCCGCAGCGCCTCGATCCGCCCCTCCAGCCCCGTGACGTCGATACGCACCGGATCCCCGGCGCCGCCCGACATCCAGTACAGCCGCGACTCCCCGCCGACCCTGTCGGCCACCCACAGGTCGCCCAGCCCGTCCCAGCTCGGCGCCGTCAGCCCGTCGCCCCGCTCGGCCTGCGCCTCGCTGGCACCGCTGGTCAGCAGCGGCTCACCCAGCTCCGAGGACTCGTCCAGCGACGACACGTACAGCGCGCGCCCCGTGGCCGTCACCCCGGCCGCCTTCTTCTCCGAACGGGCCACCGCCGCCGACCCGAACGCCGGCTTGCCGTCGCCGAGCGGGCTGATCACCGTCGCCGGCCCGGCCTCGCCCGCGTCCGGCCCCGACGAGGTCCGTACCAGCCGGTTCTTGGCGTCGATGAAGTACAGCGAGGCGGGATGCCGCGCCAGCCGGTCCGGCGCATAGCGCTCGCCCGCCGCCGTGCTCAGGTCGCACATCTTGGTGTCCCTGGCCGTCAGCAGCTCCACATTGTCGACGCGCACGCCCTCCTGGCTCTCCGCGGTGTGCAGCACCTGCGCCGCCATCCGCTCGCACGTGTGCAGCCCCGGCTTCGTCTCCAGCGCGAGCCGCACCCGCAGCGTGCCCTCCTCGTCGACCGTCAGCCGCTGGTTCTTCGCCAGCGTCGTGCGCGCCGGGAACGTCGTCTCCGTGACCGACCCGATCAGCCCGCCCGGCCCGTCGAGCAGCGTGCGCACGGCGTCCGTCACGGGATCGATCCGCCGCCGCACGTACACGGGGTCGGCCACCAGCGTGTCCCTGCTGCGCGCCGTGAAGTGGTAGGTACTGGCCGACTGGAAGGTCCGCTCGAAGTCCGCCCGGCTGATCACCAGCCCCCGCGGCGGATCCACGATCCGCCACTGCCCGGACTTGCCCTCCTTCGACAGCTCGATGTTCAGGTTGTACGCGCGCTCATCCGGCGTGTACGTGCCCGCGTCGTTGAGCCACGCGACCTTGTCGCCGCGCAGCTGGACGACCGCCGTGGTGATCTTGTCGCCGTTCACCGGCTTCGGCCCGGCCATCGGCCGCTCCATCACCGTGGGCGCCTCGGCCAGCACCGTCGTCTCGCCGGGAGTCCACGTGCGCGCCTTCTTCGTCAGATACGCCTTGGCGACGGTGGCGTAGTCGTCGCTGCGCAGGGCCTCCAGGAAGTCGGACACGATGCGCTGCGGGCTGGCACCGGGCTCCGGCCGCTCCGCGTACGTACGCGCGCGTGGATCCTCGCGCTGCTCCGACAGCGGCACCTGGTGCACGCCCCCGCTGTCCGGCATGGACGCGCAGCCGGCGAGGAGCAGCAGGCCGCCGAGCAGCGCGACGCTGGCGTAGCGGCGGGTTCGGCCCGGCGGTCGCCGCCGGTACGCCACCGGGGTACCGGCCGCCGGCCGGCGCCCGCGTACCGCCGACGCCTCTCCCGTACGCCTAGACGCGACCACCGCGCTCCCCTTCGCCGCCGACCTCACTAGGGACCTCACCGCCTCCCACGCCCTCCTCAGGCACGCCCTCAGAGCCGTTCTCGGGGCCATCCTCGCTCCCGGCACCCGGCGCCTCGTCAGCCGCCCCCGCATACCCGCTGACCCGCCGCCCGCTGCCCGGCAGCGCCGTCGGGTCCGCCTCCGCCCGCGCCGCGGGCCGCGGTGCCGCCGCCCGCGCGGCGGCCCCCGTCCCACGCCCGCCCTGCGCCGGTACGGTCCCCAGCAGCTCGCCGCCGGCCGACCCACCGGCCGGCGCCACGGTCACCGAACCCGGCTCCACCGGCCGCGCCGCCCGCCGCGCCCGCGAGTCCTCCGGCTCCAGCGACACCGGCGAGCCGTGCAGCGGATCCCCGCCCGTCCGCGGCAGCGTCAGCCGGAACTGCGACCCGCCGCCCGGCTCACCCCACGCCTGCAGCCAGCCGCCGTGCAGCCGGGCGTCCTCCAGGGAGATCGACAGCCCCAACCCGGTCCCGCCCGTGGTACGGGCACGGGCCGGATCGGCGCGCCAGAAACGGTTGAACACCCGCGTCGCCTCACCGGGCTTCAGCCCCACGCCGTAGTCGCGCACGGCCACCGCCACGGCGCTCTCCGACGCACCGAGACGTACGACGACGTCGCGGCCCTCGCCGTGCTCCACGGCGTTGACGACCAGGTTGCGCAGCACCCGCTCCACACGCCGCGCGTCCACCTCCGCGATCACCGGCCGCTCGTCACCCGTGACGAGCAGCCGCCCGCCCTTGGCGTCCGCCAGCATCTGCGCCCCGCCGACGACGCGCCGCACGATCTCCCGCAGGTCGACGGGCTCGGCGTCCAGCGCCGCGGCACCCGCGTCGAAGCGGCTGATCTCCAGCAGGTCGGAGAGCAGCGACTCGAACCTGTCCACCTGATCGAGCAGCAGCTCCGCGGAGCGGGCGGTCACCGGATCGAAGTCCTCGCGTGCCTCATGGATGACGTCCGCGGCCATCCGCACCGTCGTCAGCGGGGTGCGCAGCTCGTGCGAGACGTCGGAGACGAAGCGGCGCTGCATCCGCGACAGATCTTCGAGCTGCTGGATCTTCACCTGAAGGTTCTGCGCCATCTTGTTGAAGGACTGGCCCAGCCGCGCGATGTCGTCCTCACCGCTGACCTTCATCCGCTCCTGGAGCCGTCCCGCCGCCAGCCGCTCGGCGATGCCGGCGGCCATCCGTACGGGCGTGACGACCTGCCGTACGACGAGCCAGGCGATGGCGCCGAGCAGCACCACCACGAACACCCCGGCCGTCGCCAGCGTGCCCTTCACCAGGCTCAGCGTCTTCTCCTCCTGGGTGAAGGGAAAGACGAAGTAGAGCTGGTAAGGGTTGTTGTTCGGGTCGTTCAGCCGCTTGCCGATGATCAGCGACGGCTCGCTCTCGTCCGAGCCGCGCTTCCAGACGCGCGCGTACTGCTCGTAGACCCCGGAACCGCCGCCGCGGTCGACCTTCTCCCGCAGATCGGCCGGGATGCTGTCCACCGACGTGTCGTCCGAGACAAGCGAGCCGCGCGGGTTGTCGGACGAGCCGGTGGCCTCGTTGTTCACGCTGGAGCTCATCACCAGCACGGACACCACGCCCTGCCCGCTGCCCATGAGCTGCTCCACCAGGGCCGCCCGCCACTCCGCGGAGTTCACGGACGACGTGGCCTCGCTGCCGCTGCCGGGCTCCTCCGACGCACCCCGTATCTCCGCCTGCGCGAAGCCGCTCTGTGCCTGCCCGTGCGCGGCGCCGAGCTTCGCCTCCAGCAGGCCGTTGCGGACCTGCCCGATGACGACGATGCCGAGCAGCACGACGACGCCCAGCGACATCAGCAGCGTGGTGGCGACCACCCGCAACTGGATGTTCCGCCGGTACAGCTTCGTCGCGATACGCAACGGGCGGCGTACCCAGCGCACGCACAGCCGGACGAACGGCTGCACCGGCCCGCCGGGCACGCCCTCCCGCGGCAGCACGCGGAACACGTCAGCTCGGCCCCGCCTTGTAGCCGACGCCGCGGACGGTCACCACGATCTCCGGCTTCTCCGGGTCCTTCTCGACCTTCGAGCGCAGCCGCTGCACGTGGACGTTCACCAGGCGGGTGTCGGCGGCGTGCCGATAACCCCAGACCTGCTCCAACAGCACCTCGCGCGTGAAGACCTGCCACGGCTTGCGTGCCAGCGCCACCAGCAGGTCGAATTCCAGCGGTGTCAGCGCGATCGGCTCACCGCCGCGCTTCACCGAATGCCCGGCGACGTCGATCACCAGATCACCGATCGCCAGCTGCTCCGGCACCGGCTCCTCCGACCGGCGCAGCCGGGCCCGGATACGGGCCACCAGCTCTTTGGGCTTGAACGGTTTGACGATGTAGTCGTCGGCCCCGGATTCCAGGCCCACGACGACATCCACGGTGTCGCTCTTCGCCGTCAGCATGACGATCGGCACACCTGACTCCGCCCTGATCAGGCGGCAGACCTCGATACCGTCCCGGCCGGGCAGCATGAGGTCCAGAAGCACCAGGTCGGGCTTCGACTCGCGAAACGCGGCAAGAGCCTTGTCACCGTCCGATACAAATGACGGCTCGAAGCCTTCCCCGCGCAGCACGATGCCGAGCATCTCAGCCAGTGCCGTGTCGTCATCGACGACGAGAACGCGTCCCTTCATGACGACATCATCCCATTTACACATCCCATACAGAGAATCCCGTGTCCCAGGTCACGCCCCGGCCACCGCCGCAACGTGCCGCTTCCCCTGACGATCACCCGCGGTCAACGCACAACCAGCTCCGCGAGCGAATCCCCCGTCACCGGCGACGCCACCCCACGCTCCGTGACCAGAGCCGTCACCAGCTCCGGCGGGGTGACATCGAACGCCGGGTTGTACGCCTGCGTACCCACAGGTGCGACCGCGTAGGTCACCGCGGCCTGCCCCGGACCCGACCCGGCGGCGTGCGGCACGGAGAACTCCGTGATCTCGCCCCCGGCCCGCTGCTCCACCTCGATGGCCGAGCCGTCCGGCGTACTGAAGTCCACCGTCGTCGTCGGCGCGACGACGAGGAACGGAACCCGATGGTAGCGGGCGAGCACCGCCAGCGGATACGTCCCGACCTTGTTGGCCACCGACCCGTCCGCCGCAATCCGGTCCGCGCCCAGGATCACCACGTCCACCTGCCCATTCGCGAACAGCGACCCGGCGGCATTGTCCGTCAGCAGCGTGTACGGCATCCCCGCGCGCCCCGCCTCATACGCGGTCAGCCGGGCCCCCTGCAGCAGCGGACGGGTCTCGTCCACCCACAGCCGCCGCAGCTCCCCGGACCGGTGCGCCGCCAGCACCACGGCCAACGCCGTACCCCCGCCACCGGACACCAGAGCCCCGGTGTTGCAGTGCGTGAGCACCCGGTAACCACCGTGGGGCACCAGCTCGCCGAGTAGCCGCAGCCCGTGCTCCGCCATCCGCGCGCTGGCCCGCGCATCATCAGCATGCAAGGACCGCGCCTCGGCGAGCGCGGCGCCGGCCGCCCCGACATCACCGTCACCGGCCTCCACGGCGGCGCGATAGGCGCCCTGCGCCTTCCGTACGCCGTACGCCAGATTCACGGCGGTCGGCCGCGCCCCGGCGAGCAGTTCGGCGGCCTGATCGACGTCATCGCCCCGCACGGCCGCCAGGGCTACGCCGTACGCACCGGCGATACCCAGCAACGGGGCCCCCCGCACGGCAAGCGTCTGAATCGCCCGCACCAACGCCGGCACATCGGCACACACCAACTCCACCTCGTCGGCGGGCAGTCGCGTCTGATCCAGCAGGACGACCGCGGGGGCGTCCCTGCCGTCCGACGGCTCATCCCAACGAAGTGCGACTATCTCCTCGGCCATTGTCCCAGTCTGCAAGGACCTCGGAAATGACTCAACCCCCGGACGGTGTCCGGGGGTTGAGTACTAAAGATTGTTCGGCGGTGACCTACTCTCCCACACGGTCCCCCATGCAGTACCATCGGCGCGGTCGGGCTTAGCTTCCGGGTTCGG
>NZ_JBDPMI010000024.1:0-132233 GCF_039871555.1 Streptomyces sp. B5E4 | reverse complement strand
CGCAGGGGTCTGGGGGCGAAGCCCCCGCAGGGGTCTGGGGGCGAAGCCCCCGCAGGGGTCTGGGGGCGAAGCCCCCGCAGGGGTCTGGGGGCGAAGCCCCCGCAGGGGTCTGGGGGCGAAGCCCCCGACCCTCCCCCGGCACCCGCCCCCGAAACGGTGAACGTACCGGGTCTTTCGCTGCGGGCGGCAACGCCGCATGCCAGCATCCCGCCCCATGGATGCCGTGCGTGTGGCCCTGTTGCGGGAAGTGCTGGCCGGGACCGAGTGGCCCGGGGCGGCGCGGCGGTTCGCCGGGGTGCTGCGGGGGGCCGTCGAGGCGCAGGGGGGTGGGTTGTTGCTGGTGGGGACCGCCGCGTACGAGCCGTGGCACCTCGCCGCCCACCTCGACGACGAGGCCGCCTGGTCCGGCCTGCCCGCCCTCTCCCCCACCCTCGTACGCCACCGGGTGCCGGGCGCCGGCCCCGCCCATCTCGGCGTCGGGCTCGGCCGGCTGGAGGCCGCCGGGCGCGGTGAGACCCTGCTCGTCGTCGCCCCCGACGAGCCCGGCGACGCGCTGCTGGAGCGCGTCGGCGACGCCCGCCGCGCCGGGGCTGCGGTACTCGCCCTGGACGGCGGCTCCACCGAGCTGTCCGGCCTCGCCCACGAACTGCTCACCGTCCCCGGTGACAGCGGCGACATCGACCTGGAAACCGTCCAGCACCTCGTCAGCGCCGCCGCCGGCGAGAACGGCACCCCGCCCGCCGCCTCCGCCCGCTCCGGCTTCCGCGACCGCCTCGCCCGCCTCGCCGAAGCGCTGTCCTCCCCGCCCCCGCCCCGCTGGTAGTCCGACCGGCCCCCGGCCCCCGGCCCCCAGCCCCCAGGCAACCGGCCCTCGGCCCAGGCCCCGGCCACCGGCCACCGGCCACCGGCCACCGGCCACCGGCGTAATTCTCTTGCGGCCCACCCCCCACCCACCCGACCATGGCCCCTCGTGGCCGACGAATCCCGCGCCTACCGCGACCTCCTCCCCGACCTCGCCCCCTGGCACGCCTCGCGCGACTTCCGCCTCATGTGGGTCGCGGGCCTCATCACCGCCTTCGGCAGTTTCCTCACCTTCGTCGCCCTCCCCGTGCAGGTGAAGGAGCTGACCGGCTCGGCCCTCGCGGTCGGCGCCATCGGCACCGTCGAGCTGGTCCCGCTGATCGTCTTCGGCCTGTACGGCGGCGCCCTCGCCGACGCCATGGACAAGCGGAAGCTGATCCTCTACAGCGAGGCGGGACTCGGCCTCGTCTCCGCCGTCCTGCTCGTCAACAGCCTGCTGCCCGAGCCGATGCTCTGGCCCCTGTACGTCGTCGCCGCGCTCACCAGCGCGCTGACCGGCATCCAGCGCCCGGCCCTCGACTCGATCGTCCCGCGCATCGTGCCGCACGAGCACCTGCCCGCCGCCGCCGCGCTCAACTCCCTGCGCTGGCAGCTCGGCGGCATCGCGGGCCCCGCGCTCGCCGGGTTCATCGTCGCGTACGCCGGGCTGCCCTGGGCGTACGCGCTGGACGCCGGGACGTTCGCCGTCTCCGTCGGTCTCGCGCTGATGCTCGCCCCCTCCCCCGCCGCACGCGAGGCGGTGGCGCCGAGCCTGCGCGCCATCGCGGAGGGCGCGCGGTACGCGTGGAACCGCAAGGAGCTGCTGGGCACGTACGCCATCGACCTGGCGGCGATGTTCTTCGCCTTCCCGCTCGCGCTGTTCCCGTTCCTCGCGGACGATCTGGACGCGCCGTGGGCGCTGGGGCTGATGTACGCGGCGCTGCCCGCGGGTTCGCTGCTGGTGAGCCTGACCAGCGGGTGGACCCGGCGGGTGCACCGGCACGGCCGCGCGGTGATGCTGTCGGCGGCCGGCTGGGGCCTGGCGATCACGGCGGCGGGGGTGATGCCGAACGCCTGGGCGGTGTTGTTGCTGCTGACGGTGGCGGGCGCGTTCGACATGGTCAGCGGGGTGTTCCGGGCGGCGATGTGGAACCAGACCATCCCTGACGAGCTCCGTGGCCGGCTCGCGGGCATCGAGCTGCTGTCGTACTCGGTCGGCCCGGTGGCCGGGCAGTTCCGCTCCGGCGGGGTGGCGGCGCTGACGAGCGTGCGGACGTCGATCTGGTCGGGCGGGGTGATGTGCGCGGGGGCGGTGGTGCTGCTGGCGGCGTGCCTGCCGAAGCTGATGACGTACGACGCACGCACGAACGAGCACGCGGTACGGGAACGGAACCGCCGCGCCGCGGCGGCGGCGGAGAAGACGGAGAAGGGCGGCCCGGACGGCGTGCCGGCCCCGGACCCGGCGACGTGACGGGGCGAACCGCGGCGACGGGCAACCGCCGCCGCACGAAGCCGGACCGTCGCCGCCCGCCCCGCCTCCCGCCGCGCAGCCACCGGGCCGGCCCCGTCGCCGCCGCGCGGTCGCGGTCCGCTGCCCCCTCAGCGGCCCGACCCGCCCTCGCGGTCCCCGCCGTCGTTCCACCGGGCGTCCTCGTCCCACTCCTCGTTGCGCGCCTCCGCCGTCTCGATCGCCCGCGCCGCCTCCTCCGGCGTCGCGTACGGCCCGAGGCGGTTCAGGGCCCTGCACTGCGGGCCTTCCTCGACCCGCTTGTGCTCCAGGCAGTAGTACCACTCGCCCGGTTTGCCCGCCGTCTTCTTCTTGAACAGCGCCATCTCGCTCCTCACCTGGGCCGTGCCTGCGCGGTCTGCCGCCGCCCATCGTGCCCGATTCCCCGCCGATAGACTCGGATCCATGTCTGGCCAGTCGTCGCTGCTCGCGCCCGGTACCCTCTCCCCGCCCCGCGCCGTTCCCGCCGCCGTCCCCCGCCCCGAGTACGTCGGGAAGAAGGGCCCCGCGCCCTATACGGGACCCGAGGTCCAGGACGCGGAGACCGTCGAGCGGATGCGTACCGCCGGGCGGATCGCCGCGCGGGCGATGGCCGTCGCCGCGGAGCACATCGCGCCCGGGGTGACGACGGACGAGCTGGACCGGGTGGCGCACGAGTACCTCTGCGACCACGGCGCGTACCCCTCCACCCTCGGGTACCGGGGCTTCCCCAAGTCGCTGTGCACCTCGGTCAACGAGGTGATCTGCCACGGCATTCCGGACTCCACGGTGCTGCACGACGGCGACATCGTGAACCTCGACGTCACCGCGTTCATCGGCGGCGTGCACGGCGACAACAACGCCACGTACCTCGTCGGCGACGTCGACGAGACCTCCCGGCTGCTGGTCGAGCGCACCCGCGAGTCGCTGAACCGCGCGATCAAGGCGGTCCGCCCGGGCCGGCAGGTCAACGTCATCGGCCGGGTCATCCAGTCCTACGCCAAGCGCTTCGGCTACGGCGTCGTGCGCGACTTCACCGGCCACGGCGTCCATACCGCCTTCCACTCCGGCCTGATCATCCCGCACTACGACGACCCGCGCGCCACCACGGTGATGCGGCCCGGGATGACGTTCACGATCGAGCCGATGCTGACCCTCGGGACGCACGAGTACGACATGTGGGACGACGGGTGGACCGTGGTGACCAAGGACCGCAAACGCACGGCGCAGTTCGAGCACACGCTCGTGGTGACGGAGTCGGGCGCGGAGGTGCTGACCCTGCCGTGAGCAGGCCGGGGGCGGCCCGGGGTGATACCGACACGGCGTCGGGAACCTCTTGACTTAGGTAAGCCTAACCAAAGAGAATCGTCACGCCCACCGCCCCGCCGTGCCCCGGAGGCCCGCCTTGGACGTGACGCCGTTCTCCACCCGGCTCCGCACCGAGTCCCATGACCAGCACCACGAGGCCAACCACTCGACCTTCATGAGCGACATGCTCGGCGGCGCGCTCGGCATAGCCGCCTACCGGCGGTACACCGAGCAGCTATGGTTCGTCTACCGCGCGCTGGAGGACTGCTGGGACGCGCTCGCCGCCGACCCGGTCGCGGGCCCCTTCGTGCAGCCCGAGCTGGCCCGTGTCCCCGAGTTGGCGCGCGATCTCGACTTCCTGCACGGGGGCACCGGCTGGCGCGCCGCTGCGGAGCCGCTGCCGGCCACGAAGGCGTACGCGGCCCGCGTCGGGGAGTGCGCGCGCGGCTGGCCCGCGGGGTACGTGGCGCACCACTACACCCGCTACCTCGGCGATCTCTCCGGCGGCCAGGTGGTCCGCGGCACCGCGGAGAAGACCTGGGGCTTCGAGCGCAAGGGGGACGGCGTCCGCTTCTACGTCTTCGAGCACGTCTCCAACCCGGCCGCGTACAAGCGCGGTTACCGAAGGCTGCTCGACGAGCTGCCCGTCGACGACCTGGAGAAGAAGCGGATCGTCGAGGAGTGCCACCGCGCCTTCGCGTTCAACGTGGCGGTCTTCCGGGAGCTGGAGGGATCCGACCCGCTGACCGCCTGAGAGCACCTTGCGTTCGAGCGCGCTCGAAGGTGCATGCTCGTCACCATGCAGAAGCGCACTCTGGGACGTACGGGCATCGAGGTCAGCGCCCTCGGCTTCGGCTGCTGGGCGATCGGCGGCGAGTGGTGGGACGCCGAGGGCAACCCGCTGGGCTGGGGAAAGGTGGACGACGAGGAGTCGGTACGGGCCGTGCGCCGCGCGCTCGACGGCGGCGTCACGTTCTTCGACACCGCCGACGTCTACGGCACCGGTCACAGCGAGACCGTGCTCGGCCGCGCGCTCGCGGGCCGCCGTGACGACGTCGTCCTCGCGACGAAGTGGGGCAACGTCTTCGACGCGGACCGCCGGACGCTGCTCTCCCGCGACCTGTCCCCCGGCCACGCGCGCCGGGCGCTGACCGACTCGCTGCGCCGGCTGGGCACCGACCGCGTCGACCTGTACCAACTGCACATCGGGGACGCCGGCTTCGCGGCTGCGGCGGAGCTGCGCGAGGCGTGCGAGGACTTCGTCCGCGAGGGCCTGATCCGCGCGTACGCCTGGAGCACCGACGACCCCGCGCGCGCCGCGGCCTTCGCCGACGGCCCGCACTGCGCGGCGGTGCAGCACCGGCTCAACGTGCTGGAGGACGCCCCGGAGATGCTGGCGCTGTGCGCGGAGCGCGACCTCGCCAGCGTCAACCGCAGCCCGCTGGCGATGGGGCTGCTCTCCGGCGCGTACGACGCGGGCTCGCGGGTCGGCACCGGCGACATCCGGGCGACGCCGCCGGCGTGGCTGACGTACTTCGGCGCGGACGGGCGGGTGGCGCCGGGGTGGCTGCCGCGGATCGAGGCGATCCGCGACATCCTCACCTCGGGCGGCCGCACCGTCGGGCAGGGCGCACTGGCGTGGATCTGGGCCCGCAGCCCGCACACGGTCCCGATCCCCGGCTTCCGCACGGTCGCGCAGGCGGCGCAGAACGCGGGCGCCCTGGACGCGGGCCCGCTGACCCCGGGGCAACTGGCGGAGATCGACGGCCTGCTGGCGTAGCACCGCCACCCCGCCGGCCCCGCTGCGCTACGGCCCGGCCTGCGGCAGCGCGCTCGACTCGCGCAGCGCCAGGCCGTAGGGCGCCAGCAGCGTCGTCGGCGGGGCCTCCGCCGGGCCCTCGATCCGCGCCAGCAGCGCCTTCACCGCCAGCTTGGCCAGCTCCTGCTTGTCCGGCGCGACGCTGGTCAGCGACGGCACCATGTACCGCGCCTCCTGGATGTCGTCGAAGCCGACCACCGCGAGGTCGGCCGGGATCGCCAGGCCCTCGTCGTGCGCGACGCGCATCGCGCCCGACGCCATCATGTCGGTGAAGCAGAACACCGCGTCCGGCGGCTGTCGCAGCGCCAGCAGCTCCCGCATCGCCGCCGCGCCGCCCGCGCGGGTGTACGAGCCCACGGCGGGCGCCAGCGCCGGGTCGTAGGCGAGGCCCGTCTCGGCCAGCGCCTCGCGGTGGCCCTGCATGCGCTGCAGGGCGGTGGCGGTCGTGCGCTCGTCGTGCTGCCAGCCGATGATGCCGATGCGGCGGCGGCCGAGGCCGATGAGGTGCCGGGTGGCGTCGCGGGCGGCGGCGACGTTGTCGATGAGCACGTGGTCGGCGGGGACTTCGTAGTCGCGCTCGCCCAGCAGCACGAGCGGAACGCGGCGTTCGCGGGCGGCCAGCGCCGTCTGGTCCAGGCCGAGCGGGCTGAGGAGCACGCCGTCGATGAGGGGGTCGCCGAGGCCGCAGGCCAGGCGCAGCTCCTCCGCCGGGTCGCCGTCGGTGACCTCGATGAGGACGGTCTGCCCGCTCTCCTTGGCGGCGGCGATGACGCAGGTGGCCAGCTCCGCGAAGTAGGGCGCGACGAGTTCGGGGACGGCCAGCGCGATGACGCCGCTGCGGCCGGTGCGCAGGTGGCGGGCGGAGGCGTGCGGGCGGTAGCCGAGTTCGTCGATGGCGCGCAGGACGCGCGCGCGAGTCGGCTCGGCGACGCGTGCGGCGCCGCGGACGACGTTCGAGACGGTCTTGATCGAGACACCGGCGCGCTCTGCGACGTCCTTGAGGCGGGCCCCGGGCACGGCTTCCTCCCGATTCCTCCGAGGTTCTGGTGCGCACACCATACGCCTTCTGCGCAGGCTGTTGACGTGGTGCGCACGGCGATATACAACGTTCCACCAAGAGCGCATTACAACGTTGTACAAGTTCGCCGCGGAAAGGGACATCCGCCATGCTCCGACGCCTCGACTCCCCCGGCCGTTCGGCCCCCGACCCCGCCCGCGGCACACCGGCAGCCCCGTACGCACCCTCCCGCCGCGCCCTGTTGCGCGGCGGCGCGGGCCTCGCCGCCGGCGCCGCCGCCACCGCGGCGCTCACCGGCTGCGGCACGACCATCGCCCAGGGCTTCACCGGCGGCGAACCCCCCGCGGACCGGCTGAACTTCTGGAACCCCTTCACCGGCGGCGACGGCGAACGCATGGTCGCCATGCAGGACTTGTACGAGAAGGACCACCCCGACAGCACCCTGCGGGCCACCACCTTCGTCTGGGGCAACCCGTACTACACCAAGCTCAGCCTCGCCACCATCGGCAAGCGCCCCCCGCACGTCGCCATCGCACACCTGTCGAAGCTGCCGGTGCTCGCCCAGGCCGGGCTGCTCAGCGAGCTGCCCGCCGACGCGCTCGCCGAGCAGGGCATGACGCCGGAGAAGTTCGACGCCAAGCCCTGGCGCAAGTCCCACGTCGACGACCGCCTCTACGGCGTCCCCATCGACACCCACCCCTTCGCGCTGTACTTCCGCACCGACATCGCCGAGAAGGCGGGCCTGCTCGACGGCGGCGAGCTGGTCGACGTCGACGGCCCGGACAAGTTCGCCGACGCGCTGCGCGCCGCGAAGGAGGTCACCGGCGTCTGGGGCGGCTCGGTCGCCTCGATCAAGGACACGGCCACCCAGTTCCGCATGTTCCTGTCCTTCTACAGCCAGCTCGGCGGCCGCCCGCTGGTCGCCGACGGCGGCGCCACCGTGCAGGTCGACCTCGACGCCGCCGAGGAGGCGCTCGCGTACATCCAGCGCCTCGGCAAGGAGAAGCTGATCCCCACCGGCGCCAACGGGCAGGCCGCCATCACCCTGCTCACCAACGGCGAGGCCGGGTTCCTGATGGACGGCGTGTGGCAGATCATCGCCGTCCTGGGCTCGGGGGTGAAGTTCGACATGCGGCCGCTGCCGCGGATCTTCGACGACGCCCCGTACGCCTGCTTCGCGGACAGCCACGCACTGGTCCTCCCCCGCCAGCCGAAGCAGGACGACGACCGGCTCGCCCTGTCGCTGGAGTTCACCGCCTCGCTGCTGGAGAACAGCGAACTCTGGGCCGAGGGCGGGCACGTCCCCGCGTGGCTGCCGACCCAGAGCTCGGCCGCGTACCGGAAACTGACGCCCCAGTCCCACTACACCGCCGCCGCCGAGGGCGCCGTCTACGACCCCGTCGCCTGGTACGGCGGCGCCGGCAGCAACCTGCAGAACCGGGTGGGCGACGCGGTCAGCGCCGCGCTCACCGGCCGGTCGACGCCGCGTGCCACCGCGGACCGGGTCCGCGACGAGCTGCGCAGGCTCGCGGACGTCGAGTCCCCGATCTGACCCCCGCCGCCCCATCCCCCCCGAACGAAAGGCATCCCCGTGGCGAGCACAGTCGGCACCGGCGCCCTCACCCCCGGCAGGTCACGCAACCGCGAGGCCCGCGGCCGGCTCGCGGGCCCGGCCCTGGTCGCGCCGTTCGCGCTCTTCTACATCGTTTTCCTCCTCGGCCCGCTCCTCTACACCTTCGTGGCGGGCTTCTTCAACGGCAGCCTGCTGCGCGACGGCTTCGGCAGCTGGGTCGGCTTCTCCAACTACGCGGACGTCCTGGGCGACTCCGAGTTCTGGCGCACGCTGAAGCACACCCTGTGGTTCACCGTGCTCACCACGATCCCGCTGGTGCTGCTGGCGCTGGGGCTGGCGATCCTCGCCGACCGGTTCGTACGCGGCCGGTGGTTCATCCGCTTCGCCTTCTTCGCGCCGTACGTCATCCCGTCCGCGTCGGTCTCGCTGATCTTCATGTGGGGCGTGCTCGCCGACCAGACGGGCCTGGCCCAGGACTGGCTGAAGGCCCTCGGCGTCAGCTCGCCGCCGTCCTGGCTCGGCGATCCGAACTGGGCGATGTGGTCGCTGGCCGGCGTCACCGTCTGGTGGACCATCGGCTTCAACTTCGTGCTCTACCTGGCCGGTCTGCAGGAGATCCCCCGCGACGTGCACGAGGCCGCCGCCATGGACGGCGCCGGGCCCTGGCAGCGGATCCGGCACGTGATCATCCCCATGCTGGGGCGGACGACGACGCTCGTCACCGTGCTGCAGATCGTCGCCTCGCTGAAGGTCTTCGACCAGATCTACATGATGACCGCCGGCGGCCCCGACGGCTCCACCCGGCCCACGCTGCAGTACATCGTCGACACCGGCTTCACCGACGGCCGCACCGGCTACGCCTCGGTCGTCTCCCTCTTCCTCTTCCTCGTCATCCTGCTGATCTCCCTGGTCTGGTTCTTCCTCGTCCGCCGGGCAGAGAAGGAGAGCTGAGCCATGGCCCACACCGAAGAAGCCCCCGCCGCCACCGCACCCGCCCGCGCGAAAGACGCCGCCCCCGCGCCCCGCCGCGGCTACGACGCCGAGAAGCTCTTCAACCGCGTCTCGCTCGGCGTCCTCGTCGCCTTCGCGCTGCTGTGGCTGGTGCCGCTGCTCTTCGCGACCGCGATATCCATCCGGCCGGCGGACGAGATAGCCACCGACCCGGCGTCCTGGTTCACCTCGAACCCCACCTTCGCGGCGTACGAAGACCTCTTCGACAAGGGCAAGCTGCCCTACTGGTACGCCAACAGCTTCATCGTCTCGCTGCTGACCACGGTGCTCACCGTCGTCACCGCCTCGCTCGCCGCCTTCGGCCTCTCCCAGGTGCGCTTCCGCTTCCGCCGCGGGGTGTTCCTGCTGCTGCTCGCCGGGATCATGATCCCGATGCAGGTGCTGATGATCCCGCAGTTCCTCGCGCTGCAGGAGGTGGGCCTGCTCAACACGTACTGGGGCGTGGTCCTGCCGCAGGTGCCGAACGTCGTCGCCGTCTTCGTCTTCAAGCAGTTCTTCGACGGCATCCCCAGAGAGCTGATCGAGGCCGCGCGCGCCGACGGCGCCGGCTGGCTGCGCACGTACTGGCAGATCGTGATGCCCGTCTCGCGGCCCGCCGTGTCGGCCGTGACGATCTTCGTCTTCGTGGCCGTGTGGAACAACTTCCTGTGGCCGCTGCTGGTCGTCACCGACCCGGAGATGATGACGCTCCCGGTCGGGCTCAACTCCGTACAGGACGCCTTCGGCATCCCGTACGCGCAGCTCATGGCCTCCGCCGTGCTGGGCGCCATCCCGCTGCTCGTCGTCTTCGCGCTCTTCCAGCGCCGCATCGTCGAGGGCATCGCCGGTACGGGCCTGAAGTAGGCCCGCCCGCGCGCAGCCCCGCCGTCCACGCCCCCGGAGAAAGGCACCGCATGCCGCACACCGCCAGGTTCACCGTCGACCCCGAGTTCGTCATCGGCGAGGTGGACCCGCGCCTGTACGGAACGTTCGTCGAGCACATGGGCCGCTGCGTCTACACCGGGATCTACGAGCCCGGCCACCCCACCGCCGACGCCGCCGGCTTCCGCGGCGACGTCGCCGCGCTGGTCCGCGAGCTGGGCACCGGCCTGGTCCGCTATCCCGGCGGCAACTTCGTCTCCGGCTACCACTGGGAGGACGGCGTCGGCCCGGCGGCCGGGCGGCCCCGCCGGCTCGACCTCGCCTGGCGGTCGGTGGAGACCAACGAGGTCGGCACGAACGAGTTCCTGGCCTGGGCCAGGGGGCTCGGCCTGGAGCCGATGATGGCCGTCAACCTCGGCACCCGCGGCATCGACGCCGCCCGCGCGCTCGTCGAGTACTGCAACCATCCCGGCGGCACCGCCTGGTCCGATCTGCGGATCGAGCACGGCGTCGCCGAGCCGCACGGGGTGCGGCTGTGGTGCCTGGGCAACGAGATGGACGGCCCGTGGCAGACGGGGCACAAGTCGGCGCGCGAGTACGGCCGGCTGGCGGCCGAGGCCGGCAAGGCCATGCACCAGGTCGACCCGTCGATCGAGCTGGTCGCCTGCGGCAGCTCCCATGCGCAGATGGCGACCTTCGGCACCTGGGAGCGCGAGGTGCTGGAGGAGACCTACGACGAGGTCGACTACCTGTCGCTGCACGCGTACTACGAGGAGTTCGACGGCGACCGGGCGAGCTTCCTCGCCTCCGGCGCCCACATGGACCAGTACATCTCCGACGTGGTGTCCACCGCGGACCACGTCCGCGCCGTACGGCGGGCGGACAAGCGGATCAGGCTCTCCTTCGACGAGTGGAACGTCTGGTACGCCGCCCGCTTCCCGGGCGAACGGAACCTGGCCACCGCCGAGACGCCGCGGCTCATCGAGGACACGTACTCCGTGACCGACGCGGCCGTCGTGGGCTCCCTGCTCATCACCCTGCTCCGGCACGCCGACCGGGTCGCCGTGGCCTGCCTGGCGCAGCTCGTCAACGTCATCGCACCGATCCGCAGCGAGCCCGGGGGCCCCGCCTGGCGGCAGACGATCTTCCATCCGTTCGCGCAGGCCGCTCAGTTCGCCCGCGGCACGGTGCTGCGCACCGAGGCGGACCGTACCGGCTCGCGGATCGAGACGCCGCGCCACGGCGACGTCCCCGCGCTGGACCACGTGGTGACCTACGACGAGGAGAGCGGCGACCTGACGATCCTGGCCGTGAACCGGGCCCAGGACGAACCGCTGCGGCTGTCTGTCGCGCTGCGCGGGTTCGACGCCGACGGCGGCGCGGACGGATACACGGTCCTCGAACACCTGGTCCTCGCCGACGACGACCCGGACGCGGCGAACACCGAGACGGATCCGGGGCGGGTGCTGCCGCGGTCCCTCGGCACCGCGCGGATCAGCGCAGACGGTGAGCTTGAGGCCGAACTGCCGTGCGTATCCTGGAACGTGCTCCGGCTGCGGAAGCGGGGTGGGTGACCACGCGTCCCGGGCAATCGAAACTGCCGTAAAACTCCGTACATCCCTCAGCCCCTCTCGGGAGTCGTACGTCGTAAGCCGCACGCTGTGAGCCGCGGCACGGCGCCGACCTGGTGTGAAGCTCGCTACATCTAGGCCGTTTTTGCACGAACCATGGGCGTTCTACGCAAATCTGGCCTAAAGTTCCGGGAGCGAAAGGTGCGCGTCGACCGGGGGAGGATCGCGTGCGCCTCATCAGTCGCGATGTGCCAGGGGGGAACATGCGGCGTATCGGAGTTGCCGATACGGAGATCATGACGGCGGAGCCGAGACGCGGGACCCGCGTCCGCTCCGCCGCAGCAAAGCCGGCGTGGTACTTGCCGGCTGCCCTCGTCACCGACGCGGCGGGGATCGCGATCCCCGTCGTGCTCGTCTTCCTCACCACCCGGCAGCCCTATCCGGCGCTCTGCGCCGCGCTGGCCGCCGGGGGCTGGCTCGCCGTACGGGCCGCGCGGCGCCGCTACTCCGCGCGGCAGCTCGGCGAGTCCGGCGCGGTGGTGCCGCTGCTGCAGGACTGGCTCCTGCTCTTCGGCGTGCTCGCCGTCGTCCGCGCGTTCACCGCCGACAGCGCCGCGGAGCCGCAGCCGGCGCTGCTCGCGCTGCTGCCGGGTCTGGTACTGACCGTCGTCACCGCCAAGCTGCTCCACCACCATCTCGTCGCGTCCCGGCGGGAGGGCCAGGCGGTACGGCGTGTGCTGGTGGTCGCAGAACCGGCCACCGCCGACCACGTCGTCGGCCAGCTCGCCGCGCGCACCGACCACGAGTACGTCGTCGTCGGCGTCGTCCCGGTCGGCGAGGCACCGCTGTCCTGCGGCGCCCCCGAGGCCGCCCGGCTGGGCCCGGTCCCCTCGGACAGGGCGGGCTGGGACGCCCAGGCGGTGCTGGCCGCCGCCCGGGAACACGGCGCCGAGCTGGTCCTCGCCGCCCCCGGACCGCTGCTGCCGGCAGCCCGGCTGCGGCAGTTGGCGTGGGCGCTGCACGACGCGGGGCTGCCGCTGGCCGTCCTGCCGGGCATCGCCGAGGTCGCCGAGCGGCGGCTGCGGCTGTCGGTGGTGGCGGGCCTGACGCTGCTGCACATCGCGCCGCCGCTGCGCCGGGGCGCGCAGTCGACGCTGAAGGCGGCGAGCGACCGGGTGGCCGCGGCGATCGGCATCGCACTGCTGGCACCGGTGTTCGCGGTGATCGCGGCGGCGGTGAAGTTCACCTCGCCGGGTCCGGTGTTCCACAAGCAGACCCGCCTCGGGCGGGGCGGAGCACCGTTCACCATGTGGAAGTTCCGCAGCATGGTCGAGGACGCGGAGCAGCGGAAGGCCGCGCTGTCCGTGGTCAACGAGCACGACGGCAGCCCGATCTTCAAGATCCGCCGCGACCCGCGGGTCACCCGCGTCGGCGAGGTGCTGCGCCGCAGCTCACTGGACGAACTGCCGCAGCTGTTCAACGTGCTGCGCGGGGAGATGTCGTTGGTCGGCCCCCGTCCGCCGCTGCCCGAGGAGGTCGCCCGCTACAGCGACACCGAGCTGCGCCGGCTGGCGGTCAAGCCCGGGATGACGGGCCTGTGGCAGGTCAGCGGCCGCTCGGACCTGACCTGGGACGAGACGATCGCGCTGGACCTGCACTACGTGGAGAACTGGTCCTTCGCCCACGACATGGACGTGATGGCCCGCACCCTGCGCGCGGTCGTCGACGGCCGGGGGGCGTATTGAGACGCGGAACGACCGCTCGGACCGCGCGCCGGTCCGGCTCCTCGGAGCCGGCCGGCGCCGCGGGGCGGCATGGGTCAGGCGCCCACCGTCGCCGTGCTGCGCCGCCAGTCCTCATACACCGCCGCGATGCCCTCCCGCAGGGGGATCTCCGGGCGCCAGCCCAGCTCCGTGATGCGCGAGACGTCCAGCAGCTTGCGGGGCGTCCCGTCCGGGCGGTCGGCGTCGAAGGCGATGCGGCCCCGGTAGCCGACGACGTCCCGTACGGTTTCGGCCAGTTCGCGGATCGTCAGGTCCTCGCCGCAGCCGATGTTCACGGGACCGTCCGCGTCGTAGCCGCGCAGCAGCGCGAGGCACGCCGCCGCCAGGTCGTCCACGTGCAGGAACTCCCGGCGGGGCGTTCCCGTGCCCCAGAGCACGACCTCCTCCGCACCCTTCTCCCGGGCCTCGTGGAAGCGGCGGATGAGGGCCGGCAGGACGTGGCTCGTCTCCAGGTCGAAGTTGTCCCCGGGGCCGTACAGATTCGTCGGCATCGCCGAGATGTACGCCGCGCCGTACTGCCTGCGGTACGCCTGCACCTGCTCGATGCCGGCGATCTTCGCCAGCGCGTAGGCCTGGTTCGTCGGCTCCAGCGGGCCGGTCAGCAGCGAGTCCTCCCGGATCGGCTGGTCGGCGAGCTTGGGGTAGATGCACGAGGAGCCGAGGAACAGCAGCCGGCCCACGTCCGCGGCGTGACTGCCCGCGATGACGCTGAGCTGGATGCGCAGGTTGTCCTCCAGGAACTGCACCGGGAAGCGGCTGTTCGCCATGATCCCGCCGACCTTGGCCGCCGCCAGCACCACCGCGTCCGGCCGGACGGCCGCCAGCCAGGCCGCCGTCCGCTCCGCGTCGCGCAGATCCAGCTCGGCGCGGGTGCGGGTGACCACCTCGTACCCGTCGGCGGTCAGCCGCCGGGCGACGGCGGAGCCGACCAGCCCTCGGTGTCCCGCAACGAAGACCCGCGCGCCGGGCGGCAGCAGCTCAGTCGATCGTGTCATCGGACGTACGGGGCGGTGGCTCCCAGGCGCGAGCCCGGGACGGAAGCCCCTTCTCCCTTCGTTGCCGGTGTGGTTGTCGGCGACGGGTGTTACGTTCAGCGCATGCCCCGGTACCGACTGCGACCTACCGGCGAGCAGAAGCGTGCCCTCACGTCGCACTGTGCGCATGCCCGGTTCGTGTGGAACCTGGCCGTCGAGCAGCACTCCTGGTGGACACCTCGCCGCGGGTCGGCTCCAGGGTACGTTGCCCAGGCGAAGCAGCTCACAGAGGCACGGGCGGAATGCCCATGGCTGCGCGCAGGCTCGCAGATGGTGCAGCAGCAGGCGCTCCGGGACTTCGCCCAGGCCATGGCGAACTTCTTCGCCGGCACCCACGGCCGCCCCACCTGGCGCAAGGCCGGACGGCACGAAGGGTTTCGGATCGTGGCCGTCAGGCCCGGGCATATTCGGCGGCTGAGCCGCCGTACAGCGGAGGTGTGGGTCCCGAAGGCGGCATGGGTGCGTTTCCGCCTCTCCAGGCCGGTGCCTGCGGGGGTGAAGTCGTATCGCGTCACTCAGGACCGGGCCGGGCGCTGGCATCTCGCCTTCGCCGCCGTGCCCGATCCCATCCCCGCTCCCCGCAACGGGGCCCTCGTGGGAGTCGACCGCGGTGTGGCCGTGTCCGCCGCCCTGTCCACCGGCGAGTTGCTGACCGCGCCTGGGCTGGGTCCGTTCGAGGCTCGTCGGTCACGGAAGTTGCAGCGGCGCCTGGCCCGCTGCCGGCCGGGTTCGCAGGCGCGGCGCCGAGTCAAGGCGGCCCTGGGGCGGCTGCGCGCCCGTGAGGTCGACAGGCGCAAGGACTGGGTCGAGAAGACGAGTACGGATCTGGCCCGCCGGTTCGACGTGATCGGCGTGGAAGCACTGAGCATCCGGAACATGACCGCCTCGGCCCGTGGCTCGGCCGCCCGGCCTGGACGGGGAGTCAAGGCGAAAGCAGGGTTGAACCGGAGCATCCTCGCCGCCGGGTGGGGCGCTTGGGTCCGGCGCCTGGAGCACAAGGCTCCGGGACGCGTCGTCACCGTTGATCCGGCGTACACGTCGCAGCGTTGTTCGGCATGCGGGACCGTGGACCGGAAGGCGCGCGAGAGCCAAGCCGCCTTCCGCTGCCGCGCCTGCGGGCAAGCGAGCAACGCCGATGTGAACGCCGCCAAGAACATCAGAACGGCCGCCGGGCGGGCGGTTGCTGCGCGGGAAGGGCCTCGGGTTGCCGGGCCGGTGCACCGCGAACCTCAATCGGATCCCCTCTCGGCCTGAGAGGGGATCCGTTGGAATCCCTCGCTTCCGGGCGGAGGAGGACGTCAAAAGTACGAATTCTGCCATCCGGCGGAATGATCAGGGGGAAGGATCCCATGGGCAAGACGGCCCTCATCACCGGCGTCACCGGCCAGGACGGCTCGTACCTCGCCGAACTGCTGCTCGCCAAGGGCTACACGGTGCACGGCCTCGTGCGGCGCTCGTCGTCGTTCAACACCGAGCGCATCGACCACGTCTACGAGGAGCCGCAGGAGCCCGGCCGCCGCCTGGTGCTGCACCACGCGGACCTCACCGACGGCGTCGCGCTGGTGAACCTCCTGCGCGACCTGGCGCCCGACGAGGTCTACAACCTCGGCGCCCAGTCGCACGTCCGGGTCTCCTTCGACGCCCCGCTGTACACCGCGGACGTCACCGGCCTCGGCTCCATGCGGCTGCTGGAGGCGGTGCGCGCCGCGCGCATCGACACCCGGCTCTACCAGGCGTCGTCCTCGGAGATGTTCGGTTCCGCCCCGCCGCCGCAGAACGAGCGGACGCCCTTCCACCCGCGCAGCCCGTACGGCTGCGCCAAGGTCTTCGGCTACTGGTCGACGGTGAACTACCGCGAGGCCTACGGCCTCTTCGCGGTCAACGGCATCCTGTTCAACCACGAGTCGCCGCGCCGCGGTGAGACCTTCGTCACCCGGAAGATCACCCGCGCCGTGGCGCGGATCAAGGCGGGCCTCCAGGACCGCCTGTACATGGGCAACCTCGACGCGGTACGCGACTGGGGCTACGCCCCGGAGTACGTCGAGGCGATGTGGCTGATGCTCCAGCGCGACGTGCCGGACGACTACGTGGTCGCCACCGGCGAGGCCGGGAGCGTCCGCGAGTTCCTGGAGGCCGCGTTCACCACCGCGGACCTCGACTGGACCCGGTACGTCCGCTTCGACCCCAAGTACGAGCGCCCCAGCGAGGTCGACGCGCTCATCGGAGACGCCTCGAAGGCAGGCGACCTGCTCGGCTGGAAGCCGCAGGTCAAGTGGCCCGAGCTGGCACGGATCATGGTGGAGGCCGACATCGGGGCGCTCGACGCCGAACTCGCCGGTACCACCGTCAGGATCGACAGGTAAAAACGGATATTCTCTCCCCGGACTCGCGACGCGCGGCCGCAGGGGACGACGGCCCAGGGGGGCACATGAACAAGCACAGAAGAACGCGGAAGTGGGGGGCGCTCGGCGTCGCCCTTGCGGTCGTCACGGGCACGCTCGTGACGGTCGGCGTCACGTACTCCTCGCCCGAGGCCGAGGCCGTGACGCCGCCGGTGGCGATGACCGCGGACGACCTGTCGACCTGGCAGACCAACGGCGTGGTGTGGGCCATGGCCGAGTCGAACGGCGTGGTCTTCGCCGGCGGTACGTTCTCCGCCATCCGCCCGCCCGGCGCGGCGGCCGGCACCAGCGAGACGAAGGTCGCGAACTTCGCCGCCTTCAACGCGGCGACCGGTGAACCGACGAACTGCAAGCTGAACTTCACCGTCGGCTCCGGCACCGCCACCGTACGCGCGCTGACCGTCTCCCCCGACGGCAAGACGCTCTACGCGGGCGGCGAGTTCGGCACCGTGGGCGGCGTCTCGCGCAGCCGCGTCGCGGCCATCGACATCGCCTCGTGCACAGTAAAGGCCGGCTTCAACGCCGGGGCCGTCTCGGCCCGGGTATACGGTCTGGACGCCGCGGCGAGCGGCCGGCTGTACATGGCCGGCGACTTCAAGACCGTCCGCGGCCAGAGCCGGGTGAAGTTCGCCGCCGTCAACGCGACCACGGGTGCGCTGAACTCCTGGAAGGCCAACGCGGGCCCGGACCGGGCCGGCCGCGTCATCGAGGAGACCCCGAACGGGCAGCATGTGGTCGTCGGCGGCGACTTCAACGGGCTCAACGGCGACAGCAGCGTGCACGGCCTGGGCGTCGTCCGCGCCGACACGGGCGCGACCGTACGGGCCTTCAAGGGCGTCAGCAACAACACGAACAACCCGTACGAGCTGCACTGGAACTCCCTCGTCAAGGGCATCCACATCGACGAGTCGGGCATCTACACCGCGCACGAGGGCCACGGCGGCGGCGTCTTCGACGGCCGCCTCGCGATGAACCTCAACAGCACCTTCACCCAGCGCTGGCGCGACACCTGCCTCGGCGCCACCCAGGACGTCACCGTCTACAAGGACGTGCTCTACAGCGTCTCGCACGCGCACAACTGCAGCAGCATGGGCCAGTTCCCGGAGCTGAACGAGCGGCAGCACATGCTCGCCGAGTCCGTGGACAACCCCAAGCCGCTGCTGTCCTGGTTCCCCGACACCGACGACGGCCCCTCCGGCACCGAGCAGATCGGTCCGCGGGTGATGGTCACCTCGTCCAGCGGCGGCAAGGACTACATGTGGATCGGCGGCGAGTTCACCCGGATCCAGTCCAACGGCAACAAGCTCCAGCAGGGCCTGGTCCGCTTCGCCAACACCCCGGACTCCCGCAAGCCCGTCGCCGGGGCCACCGGCGTGACGGCGGCGAACGTCGACGGCGGGGTGCGGCTGCGCTGGAAGGCCGGCTGGGACCGCGACGACAGCAAGCTGACGTACACGATCTACCGCAACGGCGAGGCGCTGGCGACCAAGCCGACCCTGGACTCCAACTTCTGGACGCTGCCGCAGGGCACCTTCACCGACAGCACGGTCAAGCCCGGCACGTCGTACAGCTACCAGATCACCGCGAGCGACGCCGTCGGCAACACCACCGCCAAGTCCGCGGCGGTGACGGTGACCACGCCGGGCACGCCGGCGGAGACCACGGTGGAGCGCACCGCGACCGCCGACGCCTACGTCAACGGCTCGTCGACGAGCACCAACTACGGCTCGCACAACCAGCTCCTGGTCAGGAAGACCTCCCCGTACCTCAGCTACCTGCGGTTCTCGCTGCCCCAGGCGCCGAGCGGGATGACGCTGAAGTCCGCGAAGCTGACGCTGCGCACGACGAACGACGCCAGCGCCGGTACCCCGGACACCGTCAGCGTGCAGCCGGTCACCGGCGCCTGGTCGGAGTCGGAGGTGACCTACGCGGGCCGCCCGGAGCTGTCGTCCACGGTGCTGGGTACGTTCACCGGGGCCACGGAGCTGGACACCGACTACACCGCGTCGCTGTCCGCCGCCCAGCTCAGCGGCTCGCTGGGCGACACCCTGGACGTGGCGCTGACCAGCGACGGCACCGACGCCTGGTGGGTGCGGGCGCGCGAGACCGCGTACGCGCCGAAGCTGACGCTGACGTTCGGAGCGGGCTGATGCCGGCCCGCACGGCAGGGAGGTCGCGGGTGGCGCTGGCGGCGGCGGCAGCCGCGGCGGCAGCCGTCCTGGCCCTGGCCGGCTGCAGCGGCGGCGACGACGGGGACGACGCGGCCGCGAAGCCCTCGGCGTCCCAGCAGGAGGACGACCGCGCCACGAAGGACCCGGGCCCGGCGGACGAGGAGAAGGCCGACGACACCGAGAAGGTGCCGGAGGAGGAGCTGGAGCCCGCCGAGGGCGAGTTCTCCGAGAAGGAGAAGACGTACCTGAAGGACCGGGTGCCCGAGGGCGTGGACCCGGCGGCGATCCTGGAGGCGGGCGAGGAGGCCTGCGCCAAGATCGAGAGCGCGGCGGCGACCGACGAGAAGCTGGCCCAGGAGGCCATCCGCTCCGGCGACATCGCCAACGCCGAGGACGCGATCCACACCCTCTGCCCCCAGTACGAAGACCTGCTGTAGGAGTCCGTCTTGAAGAGACTGCCCATCGTCGTCGCGATACCGACCAAGAACGAGGCCGAGAACATCGCGACGACGGTGCGGTCCGTCATCGACCACTTCGAGGCCGTGGTGGTGGTCGACTCGGACAGCACGGACGACACCCGCGCCCTCGCGGCGGACCAGGGCGCCGAGGTCGTCCCGTACACCTGGGACGGCAAGTACCCGAAGAAGAAGCAGTGGTGCCTGGACCACATCCACCCCGAATTGGACTGGATGCTGTTCGTCGACGGCGACGAGACCCCGAGCCCGGAGCTGATCGCCGAACTCCACCGCATCTTCGACCCGGCGGCCGACGGCTCGCTCAAGGTGGCGCCGGCGGCGTTCGACATCCCGCTGGGCTACTGGTTCGCGGGCAAACGCCTGCGCCACGGCTACACCATCGTCAAACGCGCCCTGATGGACCGCACCCGCGTCCGCTTCCCGGAGCTGGGAGATTTGAACGCGCCGGGCATGGGCGAGCAGGAGGGCCACTACCAGCCGCTCGCGGACGGAAGGGTGGTGCGGTTGAGGGCGACGCTTGAGCACGAGGACCTGGACCCGGTACGCACGTGGTTCGAGCGGCACAACCGCTACTCGGACTGGGAGGCGTGGCTGGAACTCCACCCGGAGGTCCGCGAGGAGATCCGCCAGGCGAAGACCCGCCAGGGCCGGCTCTTCCACAAGGCACCGCTGAAGCCCCTGGTGTCGTTCGCGTACGCCTACGTCTACAAACGCGGCTTCCTCGACGGGCGCGCGGGACTGGACTACGCGCTGGCGATGAGCTTCTACCGCTGGCAGATCGGGCTGAAGACCCGGGAGGAAGGCGCATAGTTTCCCCTCACGGAGTGACTCCGACTCACTACTGTGAGTAGAGAGACGAGGGGTGAGGTGAACGCGGTGACGACGCTTGAGAACTCCCAGCCGCCGGTGCAGTGGCGGTACTGCGGCAACCAGACGAAGCGGTGGCGGACGCGGGCGGGTGTGAGCCGGGAGGAACTGGCGGCGGAGGCGGGGTACGCCTACGACACGGTGAAGATGATGGAGCAGGGCCGTCGTCGGCCGACGCCGCGGTTGTTGCAGGTGGCGGATGAGATGTGCGATGCGCAGGGGATGTTGGTGGCGGCGCTGGGGTACTTGCAGCCGGAGAAGTTCGCGTCGTACTCGCAGGAGTACATGTCGTACGAGGCCGAGGCTGTCGCTCTGAGCTTCTACCAGCCCCACTACGTTCCGGGTCTGTTGCAGACGGAGGAGTACATCCGAGCGGTACTGGCAACGCTCCTACCCCCGCTGGACGGGGAGACGTTCGAAGAGCGGGTCAGTGCCCGACTGGAGCGGCAAGCACTCCTTGATCACGAGAAGCGCTCGTTCAGCTTCGTCATCGAGGAGGCGGTACTACGCCGGCGCTTCGGTGGTGAGAAGACGTACGAACGGCAGTTGCGCCGACTACTGGATGTCGCCGAGCGACGCAACGTCACCCTGCAAATGCTGCCATCGGATCGCGGCCTGCACCCCGGCCTCCGGGGTCCGATCGTCATCCTCGAAACACCTGAGCACGACCACCTCGCCTACGCGGAAAGTCAGGCAGGCGGGGTGCTCTACGCTGATGCGGAGAGGGTCAATATCGCCATGCGCCGCCGCGACATGATCACGGGCGAGGCCCTGTGCCCCCAAGACTCCGTACGGTTCATCACGCGGCTCCTGGAGGAGCGATGAAGGACAGGCTCGACTGGTTCAAGTCCAGCTACAGCGACAGCTCCGGCGGCGCCTGCGTCGAAGTCGCCGTCGCCTGGCGTAAGTCCACCCACAGCGACAACGAAGGCGGGGAGTGCGTCGAGGTGGCCCCCGTCCCCGGTGCCGTCCACGTCCGCGACTCCAAGGACCCCCACGGCCCCCACCTCTGCTTCACCCCCGAAGCCTGGTCCGCCTTCCTCACCCACACCGCCACCCACGCAGGCTGACCACTCCCGGAGCCGCGGAGCGGTACGCCCCCACGTAGCGCTCCGCCCTTCGCGGACAGCGACAACACCAGCTCATCCACGCCGGTCAGCCTGCGCTGCCGCTTCTTGACGATGGCCGGCCCGAACGAGCCGTCGCGATCCCGCGGCACCGCCACCTCGACCGGGCCGACCTCGCGTCGTGCTTGTCGTAGCCCAGGTGGTCAGTCATCTCGGCTTCAAACGCGGTTCCAGCAGCCGCTTCGTCAGCGCCTGCAGCGGCCGGCCCTCCCCGAGCGATGTCTCCGTCACCGCCGCCGGAGGCTTTACTTCTATGTTCTCGCTGGTCACAGGTGCATCCTCTTGGCCGCCTGGTTGGCCTCATTCTCTTTCACCGTGGTTCCCCGCTTCGATCTGGTGCGCTTCTGAATCCATGCGCTCGCGTAACCTGCAGCCTCTCCCGAGCGCTACGATCCAACGGGAGGTTGTGCATCCATGAAGATCCTGAGTCCCTCGGGGGAAGCATTCGCTGAGCACCAATTACTGGAGCTGCTAGCGAACGAGGGGATTGCATTCTTATCTGAAACAGATTGCGATGAGATCGTCACGGCTTTCGGTGGCCTGCTTGATTTCTATCAGCATCCGGACGCAACCAGCTCAGCCTGGACATTGATCCAACCCTACTTCGAAGGCCGGCAGCGATCCGGGTTGGACGGATTCACCCATTCGGCATTAGAACTCCACACCGATAGGAGCATGCTCGATGTGCCGCCTTCTGTTCTTTGCTACCTCATGCTTGCAGAAGCCGTGGGAGGCGGAGATTCGATCCTCTTCGACATAGAGCCGCTGCTATCACGATATGACAGTAAGTCCTTACTGTCCATTGAGCACAACCTCTGGATTCGAAGCAGCGTTCAGGGGTGGCGGCAGAAGGTGTTAACGGTCGGCCGTGACGGGAGAGTCGTCGTTCGTTTTAGGGATGATGACGTAGCGCGGCCTGAAGAGAGTGGTCACCTTCCTGAAGTGCTGCTGCGCCATATCCGTTATCCACGCGAAGGCGTGTACCAAATCCGCCTGCGCGCAGGAGAGGGTTATGTGATTCACAACCATCGAATCCTCCATGGCCGGACCAGCTTTCAGGGTCACAGAAAGGCTGCCCGGTTGCTCTTCCATGTCAAAGACGGATGCCCATTCGAATGCCTGAACCGGGGATTTGTCATTGATCGACAGGAAAACAAAAGAAGGAGTGAAGCCCGGTGACTTCGGCATTCTTTTCAGGAAGGCGTGAGGTGGAAGAGGCTCTGGTTGTTCTGCCGCCGACGAGCGATCCAGCATTCTTGCAGGAGATTCGTCGGGTGATCGACCGAACGAGGAATCCGGAACGCGTGTTCCGCAGGATCTGTGAAGATAGTTCGAAACCGGCCTCCATGCGCTTCTGCGCTTTATACGCGGTATTGTTGCGATTGCGAGGGACGGATGAAATCGAGCTGGCGCGCATCGGTGATCCGACATGCCTTGCTTTTGGTGGTCGAGAGATCGAACTTTCAACGACGTTCTTCGGTCGTCGTGAGGCCCAGGCGATCGAGCGGGCGAACGGTGCAGATCTCTCTGATCTGAATTCCCGGGACGGAATTCGCGAGCGCCGGAGAAAATACATCAAGGGAATATTTCCCGAATCTGTCTTCTCCGGACATCCCGAAGCCGTGTTGCACATTCAGGCGGAATCCATTCGGAAGGACTCCGCTAGGCATATCATTCTTTGCACCGACGGGTTCGCCAGGGCTGTCATGGACTATGGCATCTATTCCGACTGGCCGACTTTGCTTGAGGCTGCGCTGGAGTCAGGACTCAAATCAATCTTGAACAAGATCAGAATGTACGAGGCGGGCGGGATGAACGCCGTGCATTTCAAGAGGTCGGACGACGTGACCGCTTTGTTGGTCGAAGTGTGAGTGTGAACCGATAAATTCGAGAAAGGAAGAGGGAGTGGGAAACGCGAATCAGCCTTACCTCGTCGAGCGCAATCCGGGATATTTTGAGTACCAACTACCCATCTCAGTGAAGATGGTGGTGGAGGTGCGAGGGAAAATTCCTCTCCTGAAGAACGAGCGTGATGAATGGGAGCTACCTGGCGGGAAGCTGGAACTCGGGGAGACCGCGGAATCCACCGTGCTGAGGGAGGTTCAGGAAGAGCTGACGCTTGAGCCGGAGCTAATTTCAGGAACCGAGATCATTGATTCCTGGGTGTACGAGATCTTTCCGCATCGTCATGTCTTCATCGTGAGCTACGGCGCTGAGTACACCGGCTCGAAGGAGCCGAAGCTGTCGCACGAGCACAAAGAACTCGGTCTCTTCGACTATGTGGAGGTTCCCGGGCTCGTGATGCCCGATGCCTACAAGAAGACGATCGAGACTTGGCGTCGTCGACGCCTCGGCTGACGAGAGACAGAGCCTGGCCACGGCTACAGCAGCCCGTCCTGCTGTAGCCGTCGTTGCTTCAGGTGGCCGTGTCCGTGCGTGGCGCGGTCGACCCGTCACTGAACGCCCTGATGTGCGAAGAGTCGACCACGCAGCGAGACCGGTCCAGCCGCGAGGCCGCGTTCAACTCGCCCAGCAGCACTTCGTGCAGCCACTGACACACGCCGGCCTCGTTCCAGTCCCGCAGCCGGCGCCAGCACGTCATGCCCGAGCCGAACCCGAGCTCCTGCGGCAGGTACTCCCGCTGGATCCCGGTGTGCAGCACGTACAGGATCCCGCACAGCACCTCCCGGTCCGGCAGCGGCGCCCTCACCATGTCACTTACTCCTTCGCCGTGACCGGCGAGCACCGCCAGCGGCCCCCACGGCCGCGCCACATGCACCGCCGGACGCATGACGGGAACGAGAGGTAGACGCCTCAGCGGCGGACCTCGTCGTAGACGCCGAGGAGGGTGTCGACCACGCCGTCGATGGCGAAGCGGTCGTTGATGAGGTGCCAGGCGGCCTTCGAGGTCTCCTCGTTGGCCGCCGGGTCCAGGAGTTCCAGGACCGCCTGGCCGACCAGGGGGCCGTTGTCCGTGTCGGCGCGGCTGTCCAGGACGCGGCCCGCGCCGGCCTCCGCGACGTCGGGGCCGAGGCCGCAGGTGCGGGTGATCACGACCGGGACGCCGACCGACATGGCCTCCAGGACCGAGACCGGGAACGGCTCGACGACCGACGGAAGGACGTAGACGTCGGCGGTGCGGTGCCGGTCCAGGACCTCGTCGGGGGTGAGGGAGCCGACGTACGACACCGAGTCCGCCACCCCCAGTTCCGCGGCCAGCCGCATCATCGGCTCGGCCAGCGCGCCGGTGTCGGGTCCTGCGAGGACGAAGCGGGCGTCCGGGTGCTTCGCCAGCACCACGGGGATCGCCCGGATGAAGTCCTCCGGCCGCTTGCGCTCCTGCACCCGCGCGACGTACACGACCGTCGGCGGGCCCGACGTCCGCGCGGGCCTGCGCTCCTGCGGCAGCACGCCGTTGACGAGGCGCCGCGGCCGGTTCAGGGGCGTGTCCGGGATGACGGCCTGGATCTCGCCGTGCTCGAACTCCGTGAGATAGAGCGTCGCGTCCGCCTTGCGCAGCGCCCGGCGCAGCCCGAGCACGTCGACGGCGCGGGCCACCGGCTTCTCGGTGGGGTCGATCATGCCGTGCGTCTGCAGCACCACCGGCACCCCGGCCTGCTGCGCGATGAGCGCGAACGGCAGCGTGATGAGGTCCCGCATGAGGTGGACGTGCACCACGTCCGCGGAGCGGACGAGGCGGCGGGCGCGGGCCAGCAGCGCAGGCGAGGTGATGCCGCTCACCTCGAACCGCGGCAGCACGTGCTTGGCCTGGTACATCCACGTGGGCACGCCGTCGATGTCGCGGGGCAGCGGTCCGTCGAAGCCGTCGCCGAGGGTGGCGATGCGCGAGTCGACACCGCGGGCCCGCAGCCCCTTGGACAGGTTGAGCGCGACGCGCGTGGGCCCGCCGAAGTCGTTCGTGGGCGTGTGCAGCGTGACGACATGCAGAACTCTCAAGACGGTCCCCTCCCCGGCACCCCCCGGCACCGTACGTATGTTCCCGGAGCCTACCCGCCGCACAACCCCGGGCCTATTTAGACTGTCTTCGGTTGCGGGACGGCGATACGGGGCGATACGGGCGGGGGCGGTTCGGGCGATGGCAGACCAAACGGACGGGCCGCGGTCCGGCGACCGCGGAGGAGGCGGCGGAGGCGCCGAGGGCAGGGTGCCCCTCGACGAGACCGTCCAGATCCGGATGGCGCCGCTCGCCGCGAAGGCCGCCCGCCGCGCCCGCGCGGAAACCCCGGAACCGGGCCCCACCGCCACCGCCACCCGCGTCCGCCGGCCGTTCACGCCCTTCGTCATTCCCAAGAGCCCCGCCCCCCGCGCCGTCCTCTCCCGCGCGCTGGCCGTCCCGCTCGTCGTCGCGCTCGTCTTCGTCCTGCCGCTGGCCGTCGCCGGCCGCTCCCAGCCCGACGTACGCGACGCGGTGTTCTGGCTCCAGCTCGCCACCACCTGCTACGCGGGCGCCCGCCTCTCCGCGATGGTCCTCACCACCCGGCGGCGCCTCATCCAGGGCACCGTCTGGCTCTTCTGCTATGTCGCGATGGGCGTCGCGCCGCTGGCGCAGATCGTGCTGGAGCAGACCCCGACCCCCGTCGTCGGCACCCGGGGCGACTTCACCATGGCGGTGTCGCTGGTGCTGCTCGGCTTCGTCGCCTTCGACGTCGGCGCGCTGCTGTCGCGGCACGCCTCGGAGGCGCGGCTGAGCCGGCCGCGCCCGGTGGCCTCGGTCAACAAGCGCCGCCTGTACCTGCTGGTGATCTTCGCGTACGCGGGCAGCGCCCTGCTCATCGCGTCCTTCGGCGGCCCGGCGCCCTTCTTCGGCAGCCGCCAGGCGATCAGCGACGAGCTGACCGCGGGCGGCACGACCGATTCCCAGGTCGGCTCGGCGTTCCTGCGCGGCTTCGGTACGGTGCCCGCGCTGCTGGCGCTGCTGATGATGACGCGCTGGCTGGTGATGTCCCGGCGGGCCCGGCGGCAGCCGGCCGTGGTGCTGCCGTGGGCGGGGCTCGTCCTGATCAACGCGATCGTCAACAACCCGATCTCCAACCCGCGGTACTGGTTCCTCACCGTCGCCTTCGCGCTGCTGTTCACCGCCTTCCCCCGCAGCCCCGTGGTCTACCGGGCGGCGCTCGCGGGGGGCGTGGCGATGGCCGTGCTGCTGTTCCCGTTCGCGGACAAGTTCCGCTACGACGAGGCCGGGCGGAAGCAGACGCAGTCGGGCTCGGTGCTGGAGCCGCTGGTGATGAAGGACTACGACCAGACGGTGATGTTCGCGAACACCATCTCGTACGTGGACTCCGGCACGGGCCACACGTACGGCAAGCAACTGGCGTCGTCGGCCTTCTTCTTCGTGCCCCGGTCGGTGTGGGAGGACAAGCAGCTCGACTCCGGCGTCAAGGTCGGCACGTGGATGGGGATGACGAACGTCAACCTGTCCTCGCCGCTGTGGACGGAGCTGTGGCTCGACTTCGGCCCGCTGGGCATGGCCGGCGGGCTGCTGCTGGTGGGGTACGCGGCGGCGCGTACGGACCGGAGGTTCGCCGAGTCGGGGCACATGTCGCGGGACCCGGGGAACGTGATGGCGACGGTGGTCCCGCTGATCGCGGGGTACTCGTTCATCCTGCTGCGGGGGCCGCTGCTCCAGGCCACGGGACGGATCGGGATCGCGGTGCTGTGTCTGGCGCTGGTGACGACGTTCCGGCCGGAGGAGCACAAGCGGCTGCGCTGACCGCCTTCCGGCGGGGCGGCCGGGAGCGGACCGGGGGGCCGGGGTGGCCCGTTCCACCGGCGGGGTCCGGTACCGCGTTCCGGCGGGGTGCGGCGGGCCGTAGGCTCGGGGTGTGGATGTCGAGGATGATCTTCGGGGCGCGCTCGGACGGCAGTTGGAAGGGCTCGGCACGCGGCGGGCGGGAGCGGCCGTGGAGCGGCTCATCGCCGGCTACCGCGGCGACGGCCCTGCCCCCGCGCTGCGCGACCGGGACGACGTGGCGGCGTACGCCGCGTACCGCATGCCCGCTACGTTCCAGGCCGTGCGGGCCGCCCTGAGCGCGCTGGCCGACGCCGCGCCCGGCTGGGCGCCGGACAGCCACCTCGATGTGGGCGGCGGGACCGGCGCCGCCCTCTGGGCGGCGGCGGCCGTCTGGCCGGAAGACGGGCCGCGCCCGACCGTCGTCCTCGATCACTCCGAGCCGGCGCTGGCGCTCGGCCGCGAGCTGGCGGCCGGCGCCGCCGCGCCCGCGGTACGCGCCGCGCAGTGGCGCCGCGAGGCGCTAGGCGCCGCGGGCTCCGGGTGGGTCCGGAACCAGCCGGCGGACGACACCCGGTTCCGGCAGCCGGGCGGCTCCCGTGGCCGCCCGGCGGACGCCTCGGCGGGCGGCCCCACGGGCGGCTCGGCACACGGCCCCGCCGTCGGCTCGGCGGACGGCACGGCAGGTTCCGCATGGGCACCGGCCGGGCTCGTCACCGTTTCGTACGTGCTCGGGGAGCTGTCCGAGGACGTCCGGCGCGATGTCGTCGCGGAAGCGGCCCGCAGCGCACGCGGCAGCGTCGTGGTCGTGGAACCGGGGACGCCGCACGGCTACCGGCGGGTCCTCGCCGCCCGGCAGCAGCTCGTCGACGCCGGCTACGAGGTGCTGGCGCCGTGTCCGCACAGCGCGGCGTGCCCCATGGAGGGGACCGCCGACTGGTGCCACTTCGCCGCCCGCGTCCAGCGCTCCGCGCTGCACCGCCGGGTCAAGGGCGGCGAGCTGGGGCACGAGGACGAGAAGTTCGCGTACGTCGCGGCGGCCCGGATCCCCGCCGGGACGCCGGCCCCCGCGCGCGTCGTACGGCATCCGCAGCTCCGCAAGGGGCAGGTGCTGCTGGAGCTGTGCACGGCCGGCGAGGGGCTGGCCCGTACCACCGTGTCCAAGCGGCAGGGCCCCCGCTACCGCGCCGCCCGGGACGTGCGGTGGGGCGATGCGTGGCCGCCGCCCGGGGAGGGCGACGGCCACGAGGGGGTGTAGCGGCTCAGTCGCGCAGCTCCAGCGTGCAGCACTTCACGCTGCCGCCGCCCTTGAGCAGCTCCGTCAGATCCATCGGGACCGGCTCGAACCCGCGCGCCCGCAGCGGCGCGACCAGCCCGGCCGCCGCCTGCGGCAGCAGCACGTGCCGGCCGTCGCTGACGGCGTTGAGGCCGAGCGCGAGCGCGTCCTCCTCCCCCGCCAGCACGGCGTCGGGGAAGAGCCGGGCGAGGACGTCGCGGCTGCCCGGGGAGAACGCGGCCGGGTAGTACATGACGTCGGTGTCGGTGGAGTCGTCCAGGACGCACAGCGCGGTGTCGAGATGGTAGAAGCGCGGATCGACCAGGTCGAGGCCGACGACCGGGCGGCCCAGGTACTCCTGCGCCTCGGCGTGCGACTCGGGGCTGCTGCGGAAGCCGCGGCCCGCGAGGATCCAGGAGCGGGTGACGGCGAAGTCGCCCTCGCCCTCGTTGACGTGCTCCGGCAGGTGGTAGTCGGCGAAGCCGTGCGCGCGGAACCAGCGGCGCTGGGCGGCGGCCTCGCCGCTGCGCTGCGGGTACGCGAAGCGCGCGCCCAGCACGCGGCCGTCGACGACGAGCGCGCCGTTGGCGGCGAAGACCATGTCCGGCAGGGCGGGGTCGGGCTCCAGCAGCTCGACGGTGTGACCGAGGGAGCGCTGACGGGCGACCAGGTCCTCCCACTGCGCGAGCGCGAGCTGGAGGTCGACGGGTTTGGCGGGGTCCATCCACGGGTTGATGGAGTACGTGACGGCGAAGTGTGCCGGTGGGCACATCAGGTACCGGCGCGCCGAGGCTGTGCGCAACAACGAGGGCTCCTCACTGCTGACGTCCAAGCGCCGGCCCGCGGATCGCGCGCGCCGACGCACGTAACCGAATGGTGCCTGGTGAACGGCCGCGTGCGCAGTAGTGCGGCACGGGTGGCCGGGGTCGCGCCGCGGGGCGCGGGAGCGCGGACGATGTGCACAGCCCGGCAAAGGTGCATTTAGCGCGATACGCACAGGTGACCGGTGGTCACGTTTTCATCGCGTACGGCGCCGGGCGGGCGGCCTCCCCGTGGCCCGGAACCGACCGCATCCGCGCAGGTCCGGGCGTACGGGCCGGGCCACGGGCGGCGGCCGGGCCACCCTCCGGCGCCTCGGTACCGGAGGGCGGCCCGCGGGCGGGATGGCATACCGTGGCACAGTATCGGCCTACGGGCACCCGCTGCGGTGGCAGCATGAGGATCGGGTCCCTAGGGACGACGGGCCGAGGTGAGGGGACGCATGGCACGGGTACGCAGGCTTCCGCAATGGCTTCCCGGCACCCGCCGCGGCCGGACGCGCGGCAGTGCCGCCGCGGCGGAGCGCCTGCAGGCGGCCGCCGCGGAGCGCAGGGAACTGCTGCTCGCCGCCGCCGACGCGGGCCTGCCGCTGGCCCCCGCCGCGTACCCGGAGGGCTACGGCTGTTCCTGCGACCGCATCGGCTGTCCCTCCCCCGGCCGCCATCCCGTCTCCTTCGCCTGGCAGACGCAGGCCAGCGCCGACGCGCAGCGCGTCGAGCGGTGGCTCGCCGCCCAGCCGGAGGCCAACTTCATCACCGCCACGGGCCGCAGCCACGACGTGCTCGACGTGCCGCTGGAGGCGGGCACGCGGGCGCTGGCGCGGTTGGAGGCGGAAGGCATCGCGGTCGGCCCGGTGGCGGTCAGCCCGGAGCCGCCGGGGCCGGGCCGGATGCTCTTCTTCACCTCCACCCGCGGCACGCCGGAGGACGAGGACGAGTGGTGGCCGTGCGAGCTGGACTGCCGCCCCGAGACCATGGACGAGCATCCCGGGCTGCGCTGGCACTGCCGCGGCAGCTACGTGCTGGTGCCGCCGGCGCGGCTGCCGGGTGACGAGGGCGTGACGTGGCTGCGCGGTCCCGAGCATCCGCTGCCGGACCCGCTGACGCTGCTGGAGGCGCTGACGGATGCGTGCGCGGCGTACGCGGGCGCGGAGCGGGAGCGCGAGGCGGCCTGGCCGCTGAGCTGAGGGCCCGCGCGCCGGGCCGACGGCCCGTACGCGTACGCGGCATTCCGCCCCTCAGCTTCCCTCTGCGCCCACCAGCCCTTCGAGGCGGTTGTAGAAAACGATTCCATCGCCCTCGTCGTCGCGCGGCGGCACCACCGCGGCCTGCTGCGAGACCCGCTCCATCGTCAGCGACTTCTTCGGTGTCCCCGTCCCCTTCATCAAGGGCTCGGCCGCCGACGGCACCTCGACCTCGCGGCCCTCGGCCACGGTCTGCTTGACGAAGTGGCGGCTGCTGAACAGCACGAGCGCGCCGCCGTCGGCCAACCGCAGGGCGACCGGCGGGTATTCGGGGGTGGGCTCGTCGACGTACTGCGTGACGTACTCGGGGGTGCGCCGGTACTGCTCGCGCGCGCCGACCCGCTCGGAGGTGTGCTGCCCCGGCGCGAAGTCGTCGCCCGCACCGTCCTTCAGATACGCCGTGTACGTCTTGCCCAACTGCCCCGGCGCGACGGTCAGCCCGGCGGAGGCGCCGAGCGGCACGCGGCGGACGTGGCCGTCGTCGTCCTCGGCGAACTCGCCGATGGCGGCCAGCTCGGGCTCGTCCAGCAGCGACAGGTGCGTCGCATGCCAGCGCGCCTCCGGCCCCTCCTTGACGAAGACCAGGAGCCAGCGCAGCTCGTTGCGGTTGGTCAGGGTGTCGGCGACGAACCACCGCGGCCAGCCGCGCTGCTGGGGGATCAGATGCCGGGTGTCGCTGAACTCCAGCGGCTCGTAGTCCGGGTTGCCCTCCGGGTAGTCCGCCTTGCGCACCGTCAGGCCCGCCTGGTCGATCTCGCGCAGCCCGCCGGCCTCGATACGGGAGTTGACGTCGAGGTCGTAGTCCTCGTTGGCCTGGTTGTTCAGCTTCCCGAACCGGTCGAGGACGCGGCCGGCCTCGTCCTCGGTCACGGCGGGCTGGAGCACCTCCTCGCCGTGGACCGTGACGCAACCCGTGAGCGTCAGCAGCGCCGCCAGCAACGGCACCGCGGCGACGGTCACCCGGACGCGGCGTATCGGCATGATCTTTTTCTCCGACTCCTGCGCGGGGCCTGGGAACGGCGTCACCTTACCGGTTCCGCGGCCGGTCATCGGAGCGGGACCGGATCTGCCGGGACCTGCGTCCCGCCGGGCAGTGATTCGGCTCTCATTCGGCTCCGGAGGGCCAAACCCCTTCCCTGGGACGGGTCCGAGCGATCATCATGCTGCGCATGACATTCGGGGCAGCACTGAGCGAGTTGCGCAAAGCTCAGAAAACGGCGAAGGGCGTCTCGCTCTACTCGCGCTACGTCAACCGGCCGCTCGGGCGGGTGTTCGCGGCGGGCGCGTACGTCCTCGGGCTGCGGCCGAACCATGTGACGCTGCTCAGCGCGGCGTTCACCGGCGGCGGGATCGCGGCCGTCGCGCTGGTACGCCCCGGCTGGGCACTGGCCGTCGCGGTGTACGCGCTGCTCGTCGCCGGCTTCGCCCTCGACTCGGCCGACGGCCAGCTCGCGCGGCTGCGCCGGGAGTCGAGCGCGGCCGGCGAGTGGCTCGACCACGTCGTCGACTGCGCGAAGGTCACCGCCGTGCACGCCGCCGTCCTCGTCTCCTTCTACCGCTTCTTCGACCTCTCCTCGGACGCCTGGCTGCTGCTACCCCTCGGCTTTCAGCTCGCGGCCGTGCTGATCTTCTGCGGCGGGCTGCTGGCCGACAAGCTCAAGCCGAAGCCCGTCCCCGGCGCCGGTCCCGCGGCCGCCCCGCCGCCCTCGCGGCTGCGCGCGGTGGCGCTGCTGCCCGTGGACTACGGCGTTTTCTGCGTGGTGTTCCTGCTGCTGGGCAGCGAGAGCGCGTTTCTCGCCGGTTATACGGCGCTGGCCGTGGCGGCGGCGCTGTTCCTCATCGCGTTTACGGCGAAATGGTTCCGGGAGCTGTCTGCGACGAGCTGACCGGGCTCTCACCGCGCGGGCCGCGGTCGGAGAGTGCGTCGAGCGCCCGGCGCAGTTGTGTGCTCGACGTGTGCACGGTGTACGGGAAATAGACCACTTCCACGCCCACCGTCCTGAAGTCGGCCTCCAGCTTGTCCCCCTTGGGCGTGCCCCGCCAGTCGTCGCCCTTGAAGATCACGTCGAACCGGACCTGCTGCCAGGTCTCCAGCTTGTCGGGCACGGTCTCGACGAAGGCGGCGTCCACGTGCCGGATGCTGCGTACGATCTCCAGCCGCTCGACCAGCGGCACGACCGGAGCGCGGCCCTTCGCCAACTGCGCCATCTCGTCGGAGACCACACCCGCGACGAGATAGTCGCAACGGCTGCGGGCGTGCCTGAGGATGTTCAGGTGTCCGACGTGAAAGAGGTCGTAGACCCCCGGTGCATAGCCGACCGTGTGCGCCACGGCACCCCCCAAGTATTCCCCCTGATATGGGCGCAACCCCCGGCGCGCCAGGAGTGTCAACCATAACGGGCAGGTGCGGATAAGGTGCAACCCGGGCTTCGGGAAGGCAAACGAGGGATGGCATGGTGACGCGGGTACTGCTGGTCTCGACCAACTATGCGCCAGAACAGGCAGGAATCGGCCCATATGCGACACAGATCGCGGAGCACTGGGCCGAGACCGGTCGCGCCGAGGTGCACGTGCTGGCCGGCATGCCGCACTACCCGAACTGGCGCGTCGCCGAGGACTACCGGGGGGTCTGGCGCACGGAGGAGGAGCCGGCCGGCGTCCGCCTGCACCGCCGCCGCCACTTCGTCCCCGCGCGGCAGACCGCCGTACGGCGCGCGCTGTACGAGGCGTCGATCCTCGCCCACGGCGTCGTCGCGCCGCCCCGCATGCCCGCCCCCGACGCGGTCGTCGCGCAGCTGCCGAGCCTGGCCGGGGGCGCGCTCGGCGCCCGCCTCGCCCGCCGCCACGGCGTGCCCTACATACCCGTCGTCCAGGATCTGATGGGCGCCGCGGCGGCGCAGAGCGGCATCCGCGGCGGGGGCCGCGCGGCCGCGGCGGCGCGTGCGGTGGAGTCCCGGGTACTGCGCCGGGCGACGCTGGTCGGGGTGATCCACGAGACGTTCGTCCCGCGGGTGGCCGCGATGGGCGTCGACGAGAAGCGGATACGCGTCGTCCCCAACTGGTCCCACGTGAGCGGGCCCACACGGCCGCGCGCCGAGATGCGCGCCCGGCTGGGGTGGCGCGAGGGGCAGACGGTGCTGCTGCACTCCGGGAACATGGGGCTGAAGCAGGGCCTGGAAGTGCTCGTCGAGGCGGCCCGTACGGACCCCACGCTGCGGGTCGTGCTGATGGGCGACGGCAACCAGCGCGCGCACCTGGCCGCGCTGGGCGCGGGGCTGCCGAACCTGGACTTCCTGCCGCCCGCGGACGCCGGGGAGTTCACCGACGTGCTGGCCGCGGCGGACGTGCTGGCGGTCACGCAGCGCTCGTCGGTGCTGGACATGAGCGTGCCGTCGAAGCTCACCTCGTACTTCGCCGCGGGACGGCCCGTGGTCGCCTCGGTCGCCGGCGGCGGGGGCACGGCGGAGGAGATGCGGCGCGCGGGCGCGGGGGTGACGGTGCCGCCGGAGGACCCGGCGGCGCTGCTGGAGGCGGTGCGCAAGCTGGCCGGGGACTCGGAGGCGGCCGACGTACTGGGCGCCAGGGGGCCGGTGTACGTGCGGGAGCACCTGAGCAGCGAGGCGGGTCTGGGCCGGATCACGGCGCTGCTGGACGAGGCCCTGGGCGGGGCAGGGGACAAGGCGCTGGACGAGGCACCGGACGGGGCCGGGGAGCCGGTTGTCCACAACCGGCCGGTTGTCCACAGGCGGAAGGCGGCCGGGGAGCCGGCCGTGGAGTCCGTCACGCATACTGACAAGACCGGTTGAGGGGGGCCGCGACCATGTCACAGCACGTTCCGGGCGACAGCCACGCCACGCAGCCGCAGGACGAGCCGGACCTGCTGCGTGACCAGTTCCGGCAACTGCTGCGCTACCGCGGGATGATCGTCCTGGGAGTCGTCCTCGGGCTGTTCGGCGGCGGGTGGATCGCCCTCGCCTCCGGCGACGAGTACATCGCGTCCAGCGAGGTCACGCTCCGCCAGGTCAGCCTGGACCCCTTCTCCTCCGGCAGCGACGCGACGGCCATCAAGGAGAACATCGGCACGGAGCGGCAGACCGCCGCGAGCAACGCGGTGGCCAAGATCGTCGCCGACGAGGTCGGCCAGCCCGAGGACGGCGAGAAGCTCCAGCACGGCCTGCAGGTCACCAACCCGCCGAACACACTGGTGCTCCGCTTCGACTACAGCGCGGACGACGCCGAGACGGCCGCCGAGCGCTCCAACGCCTTCGCCGCCGCCTACCTCGCGTACCGCGAGGACAAGAGCAAGCGGACCATCGACAACATGGTCGAGGCCTACGACGACCAGATCAAACCGCTGATCGCGGAGCGGGACGCGCTCGACGACGAGATCGAGTCCCTCGGCGAGGGCCGCGCGCTGGAATCCGCGCTGTCCGCCCGCTCCTCGCTCAGCCAGAGCATCGGCCAGATCACCGCCGACCGCGCCAAGCTCCAGGCCCTCGACACCACCCCGGGGCACGTCGTGCGGGACGCCACGCGTCCCGCCGAGCCGGCGGGGCCGGGGATCTTCATGCTGCTGGGCCTCGGCGCCGCGTTCGGCGTGGGCCTCGGGCTGCTCGTCGCCTGGGTGCGGCTGGTCTTCGATCCCACGGCGCGCTCGGAGAGCGATGTCGTGCGGGCGCTGCACGCCCCGGTGCTCGGCACCCTGCCGCGCACCCGCAGGCCCGGCGGGCTGCTGGCCACCGGCAGGGTCGCCGAGGAGTACCGCTCGATGGCCTTCCGGCTGGCGTACGACCAGCGCTTCGCCGACCGGCGGCGGCTGCTGGTGGTCGCGCCGCGCGGCAGCATAGACATCCCCGCCGCGGTCTCGGTCAACCTGGCCGCGTCGTTCGTGGAGATGGGGCACGAGGTGCTGCTCGTCGAGGCGGACCTGCGCACGCCGAGCCTGTCGGCGCGGCTCAGCGCCGCCGACGGGGTGCGGCCCGGCTGGGCCCGTACGCCGGCGCGCGGTGACGGCGGCTGGCCGACGGGCCTGCAGATTCCGATCGACGCGGGCGAGTCCGGCGCCTTCGACCTCATCCCCGGCACCCGGGTGCGCAACGCGGCGCGGGCCCTGACGTCCGCCCCGGCCACGCAGTTGATCTCGGAGGCGGACGCCCCGGGCTCCGTCGTGGTGGTGCTGGCGCCGGCGGTGCTGTCGTACGCGGACGCGCTGGCGCTCGCCGACCGGGTCGACGGCGTGCTCGTCGTCTGCGACCCGCGGCAGGTGCACCGCGAGGATCTGGCACGTATCCGCGAGCTGATATCGGGCGCGGGCGGCACGGTGCTCGGCGCGGTGCTGCACTCGCACGGCAGCGGCGAGCCCGACGCGGGCGGGCGCGGCCGGTCCGGCAGAGGCGCGGGCCGCGCCGGCGCCCGGGGCGACGGGCGCGGCGGCGACGCGGGTTCGGGCACGGGGATGCCGGCGCCGCCGGCCGAGGCCACGGGGGCGGACTACCCGGCCGACGGCCGGGCCGTGCGCTCCTCGCGGCGGTAGATGCGCGCCCGCTGGGCGATCGCCTCCTCCGTCGCCGACCAGGGCGTGGCGGCGCTCACGAACATCGCGGTGCTCGTGGTCGCCGCGCGGGAGTCGTCGGCGGAGGGTTTCGCGGTCTTCTCCCTCGTCTACATGACGTTCACCGTCGTGCTCGGCGTGCAGAGCAGCTTCGTGGGCCAGGCGCTGGTGCTGGAGCGCGACGGCGGCAGGAACGGGAAGGCCGGCGCGGGCGGTCCGGGCGTGGGGCCCGACGGGGCCGACGCCACCGCGCACGAGGGGCCGGTCATCCCGTCCTGGGCGGAGCCCGACCCCGACGCGCCGCGCCCGCCGCCCACCGGCGTCGCGTCCGCATGCCGTTCCGCGGTGACGTTCTCGGCGCTGTCGTCCACCGCGGTGGGCGGCACGGCGGCGCTCCTGCTCGCGCTGGTGCCCGGCGAGCTGGCGCACGGGCTGGCCATGCTCGGCGTGGTGCTGCCCGTCGTGCTGCTGCACGACGTGCTGCGGTACTGCTTCGCCGCGCTCCGGCTGCCGCACCACGCGCTCCTCGCCGACCTGTTGCGGCTCGTCGTCGCCGTCCCGGCGCTCGTGCTGCAGCCGGACGGCTCGTCCCCGGCCCGGCTCATCGCCGTGTGGGGCGCCTCCGCGCTGCCCGCGCTGCTGCTCTGCCTGGCGCTGGCCGGGTACCGGCTCCGCGGCGCCCGCGGCGACTGGCGGCGCTATCTGCGCCGGGGGCACCTGGGCCGCCGGTTCGTGGTGGAGTTCGCGGTGGGCAACGGCGCGACGCAGTTGTCGGTCATCGGCCTCGGGCTCGTCGCCAGCCAGCTCGCGGTCGGCGCGCTGCGCGGCGCGACGACCCTGTACGGGCCGATGAACGTCCTCTACAACTCGGCGACTTCCTTCGGCCCGCCGGTGATGCACCGCATCCCGAACCTGCGCAGCAAGCTCCGCTCCGCCGCCGCCCTCGCCGTCCTCCTCGCCGGTACCGCCGCCGCCTGGACGACGGTGCTCGTCCTCCTGCCCGACTCCGCGGGCCGCGAACTCCTCGGCGACACCTGGGCGTCGACGTCCTCCCTGCTGCCCGCCACCGGCAGCCAGTACGCGGGCATAGCCCTGGGCACCAGCGCACTGCTCACGCTGCGCGTGCTGCGCCCGGAGAGCACACTGCCGATCCAGGTGGTCTTCTCCCTGCTGTCGGTCGGCTGCATGCTCACCGGCTACGCCGCCGGGGGCGTACCGGGGGCCGCCTGGGGCCTGTGCGCCGGTTCGGCGCTGAAGGCCGCGGCCCTGTGGCTCAGGGTCGCGGCCGTCAGCCGCTCGGTCGGCGCCACCGGCTCGGGCGGCCCGGGTGGTTCGGGTGGCCCGGGGGGCACCGCCGGGTCGGGCGGCGGTGCCGGGTACACGCCCACGAGCGGCCCCGCGCCCGCAGGCGGGACCGTCACACCCGGTGCAGTCCCGGCCGCCCGGCCTCGATCGCATAGGAAGCCGCGGTCGCGACCGGGGCGCCTTCGGTGGTGATGTACGGCACCACGCGGAAGTCCGCGCGGCACTGCTCGCGGTCCAGCGCGACGGTCACGTAGCCGCGGCGGCCGTCGAAGAACCGCAGATGCGGGTTGGCCTTCGTGAGCCGGTCGTAGCTCGCCGGCCGCTCCGCGCCGTTGCCGCCGCTGCTGATGGAGGTGGCGACGATTTCGCTGGCGACGACGGGCGCGTTCGGATCGGCGTAGTCGCGCTTGACGTCCATCGCGTAGTGCACGTGCACGTCGCCCGTGAGGACGACGAGGTTCTCCACCCGCGCCGCCTCGGCCGCGTCCAGGAACCGGGTGCGGGCGGCGGTGTAGCCGTCCCAGGCGTCCATGCTCACGGTGTACGCCTCGATCGGCTCGCTGCGCCGCTCGGCCAGCACCACCTGCTGCGGCACGATGTTCCACCGGGCCCGGGAGTCGCGCCAGCCGTCCGCGAGCCAGTGCTCCTGCCGTTCGCCGAGCATCGTGCGCGCCGGGTCGTCGGCGTCGGCCCCCGGCCGCGCCCAGGCGCCGCCGTACGCCTGGTCGGTGCGGTACTGCCGGCCGTCGAGGACGTCGAACTGCGCGAGCGTGCCGTAGTGCAGCCGCCGGTACAGCCGCAGGTCGGCGCCGCGCGGGCGCTGCGGCTTGCGGAGCGGCTGGTTCTCCCAGTACGCCCGGTAGGCGGCGGCCCGGCGGACGAGGAACTCCTCGGGCGGCTGGTTGTCCTGGGAGACGGCGCCCGCGTAGTTGTTCTCGACCTCGTGGTCGTCCCAGGTGAGGATCCAGGGGTGGGCGGCCTGGGCGGCGCGCAGGTCGGCGTCGCTGCGGTAGAGGGCGTACCGCAGCCGGTAGTCCTCCAGCGTGACGGTCTCGTGGTTGAAGACGCCGGGCAGGGTGCCGGCGGGGTAGGCGCGGCTGCCGCCGGTGGAGGAGACGGCGCCCTCGTAGATCCAGTCGCCGAGGTGGAAGACGGCGTCGAGGTCTTCGTTCGCAAGGTGCTGGAAGGCGGTGTAGTAGCCGCCGGGGTAGTTCTGACAGGCGATCACGCCGAAGCGCATGGAAGAGTTGCGCGCGTGCTGCGGGGGCGCGGTGGTCGTACGGCCGACGGGGCTGATCCAGGGGCCGAGCCGGAAGCGGTAGTAGTACGGACGGCCCGGCGCGAGCCCGTCGACCTCGGCGTGCACGGTGTGGTGGAACTCGGGGTGGGCCAGCTCCCGTCCGCGCCGGACGACCCGGCGGAAGCCCTCGTCGTGGGCGATCTCCCAGTGGACCAGGAACGGGGTCGGCGGCATCCCGCCGTCGGGCTCGAAGGCCGCGGGCGCGAGCCGGGTCCACAGCACCACGCCGTCGGGGGCCGGGTCGCCGGAGGCGACGCCGAGGGTGAAGGGCTCCTGGCGTATCGTCCCCGGGTCCGCCGGCTCGTCCGCGTGGGCCTGCGGCAGGCCCACGGAGAAGGCGAGCGCGGCGGCGGCACCGGTGACGGTGAGGAAGCGGCGGCGGCTCACGTGTGCCGCGGCGGCACGCAGGGCGTCCTGCGGGTTGGGAGGCGTCATGCGCGGTATTGCAATTGCTGGGGGCAACCGCTGTCCATACCCTGTGCGTCGGCCAGGTGACAGAGCGTTGACGTCTAGAGCGGATTCCAGGCGAACTGACGTTCACGTGATCGCGCCATAGACTCGCGGTATGGCCGAGGTGATCGCGAAAGACGGAACCTGGGAGTTCGACGGCGAGATCATACGGATCATCCCGGGCCGCGACCGGGGGGTGCACAAACTGCGGCAGTTGCTCGGCGAGGTCGCCGTGCCGCTGCCGGCGGTGGCGGGGATCGCGTACGAACCGGGGCGCAAGGGCGGGCTGTTGCGGCTGCGGCTGCGCGACGGCGCGTGTCCGCTGCTCCGGGCCTCGGGCGGCCGGCTGCCGGAGATGGCGAGTCCGTACCTGCTGCGGCCGGAGCGCGACCGCGGCGGGGTGGCGGAGTACTTCGCCGAAGAGGTGCGCAGGGCGCTGCTGTTGGACCAGGTGCCGGACGGCCCCGTCGACCGCTATCTGCTCCCGGGCCCGGCCGTGCCGCTGACCGCGGGCGGCATGGACGGCACCGCGACGTTCGACGGCGAGCAGGTCCGGCTGGAGTGGAACTGGCTGGTCGACGACGTGAAGAAGCGGGTGGGGAACCGGACGTTCCCGCTCGCCGACCTGGCGGGCGTGGAGTGGGCGGGCGGCGCGGGCCTGGAGTCCGGCGGGCTGCGGTTCCGGCCGCAGGGGAACGCGGTCTTCCTCGACCCGGACAAGGATCCCCACACGCTGGCGCTGTGGGGCACCAAGAAGGAGACGGGGGCGGCGGTGCTGCTGGCGGCGGCGGTGACCGTACGGCTGCCGCACCCCCACGCGCCTGCGGACGCCGTGGGCGACGGGGCAGGGCAGCCGCCCGCGGCGCTGCCCGCGGCCGGGCCGGAGCCGGCGGACGCGGTGCCGCCGGAGTTCCGCAAGGAGCCCGCCGCGGCGGACGCGGAGGCACCGGAGGAGACGATTCCGGGTGACGACCACGACGCGGTGCTGCGCCGGCTGCGTGAGCTGGGCGACTTGCACGCCGCCGGGGTGCTGACGGACGAGGAGTTCGCAGCCGCAAAGCGGGCGATACTGCAGCGCATGGGCGGTAACGGCTGACAATGCCCGGCGCCCGGTCCGTAGTCGGCGGAAACTTGGGCCGGAATTAAACGTTCTACGCTCTTCACTCCAGCCCCACCGGCCCCAATAATCGGGCCTCATGACTATTTACGACTCGATCGGCGGGGAGACGGCGGTCTCGACCGCCGTGGACAACTTCTACGACCGAGTGCTCGACGACCCGGAGCTGAAGCCGTTCTTCGACGGCATCGACGTCCAGCGGCTCAAGCGCCACCAGCGCGCCTTCATCGGCGCCGCCCTCGGCGGCCCCGGCGGCTACAACGGCCGCGGCATGCGGAAGGCCCACGAGGGGCTCGGCATCACGCCGGCCCACTTCGAGCGGGTCGTCGACCATCTGACGGCCACCCTCGTCGGCCTCGGCGTACCGGACGAGACCGTGAAGACCATCGGCGCCACCCTGGAGCCGCTGCGCGCGGACATCGCCCAGGAGGCGTAGCACAGGCCCGGAACTTACTCTGCCCGCATGACCGACCTCGGCGGGCTGCCGCACGTCCCGCCCATGCTGGCGGTCTCCGGCAGCCTGCCGACGGCCGCCGCGGACCCCTCGTGGGCGTACGAGCTGAAGTGGGACGGCATCCGCGCCGTCGCATACGCCCCGGGCGACGGCTCGCTGACGCTGCTCACGCGCAACGACAACGACGTCACCGCCCGCTACCCCGAGCTGGCCCCGCTCGGCGAGGCCCTCGCCGCCGCCGGGCACGCCTGCGTGCTCGACGGCGAGATCGTCGCGCTGGCCCCCGACGGCCGGCCCTCCTTCGGTGCGCTGCAGCGCCGCATGAACCTCACCCGCGGCGCGATCATCGCCCGCCTCGCCACCGAGGTGCCGGTCGACTACATGGTGTTCGACGTGGCGTACCTCGACGGCGCGTCCACCCTGCGCCTCCCGTACCGCGAACGCCGCGCGCTGCTCACGGACCTGCACCTGGAAGGACCGCGCTGGCGCACTCCCCCGCACTGGGAGGGCCACGGCACCGAGGCGTGGGAGATGACCAGGCGGTACGGGCTGGAGGGGCTGCTCGCGAAGAGGCTGTCGTCGCCGTATCTGCCGGGGCGGCGCAGCGACCTCTGGCTGAAGATCAAGAACGTCCGCACCCAGGAGGTCGTGGTCGGCGGCTGGACGGAGGGCGCGGGCAGCAGGTCGGACGCGATCGGCGGGCTGCTGATGGGCGTGTGGACGAAGGACGGCGAGCTGGCCTACGCGGGCACGGTGGGCAGCGGCTTCTCCCGGCACGCGCTGGAGGTGCTGCGGGAGCGGCTGGCGGGGCTGGCCCGCGACACGAGCCCGTTCGCGGGGCCGGTCGCGGACCGGCACGTGCGGGCGGCGAGGACGGTGCACTGGGTGGAGCCGGAGCTGGTGGGGGAGGTCGCGTACGGGGAGTGGACGGCGACGGGCGTGCTGCGGCACCCGGTGTGGCGGGGGCTGCGCCCGGACAAGGGCCCGGAGGAGGCGCGGGGACCGGGGGCGTAGCGGGGACCGTACGCGAAGGGCGAGGGCCGGGGCGTGGCGGGAGCCCGTACTGCGAAGGGCGAGGGCCAAGGCGGCGGGAGCCCGTGCTGCGAAGGGCGAGGGCCAGGGCGGCGGGAGCCCATGCGCGAAGGGCGAGCGCCCAGGCGTGGCGGGGGCCCGTACGCGAAGGACGGCAGCCGTACGCGTACGGGCCGGGCCCGGGGCCGGTCCCCGCGGCCCCGGGGGCTCCCCGCTCTCGCCGCGTGCCCAGCGCCCCGAGCACGCCGGGCACGCGGCCGGGGCGCGTCCGCGCCGCCGGTGGGACGGCCGTGCGGAGCGCGCCCGCGACCGGCGGCAGGGATCGTTCGCTATCCGCGGTTCCGGCGCGCGCCGCGCCGTTCGACCTGCGGAGTCATCCTGCTTCTCTGGGACTTGGCATCGTTGTGCGCCGCCGTCGAGGACTGCCGCTGAGCTTCCCTGTCGCGCTCGTTCCGGGCGTTCATCGCCTCCTGGAACGCGGCGTTCCCACCCTGCCGATGCCGGCTGGAGTCGTGCTTGTGGTGCTTGGCCATGACCGACGCCTCCTCGTGACCCTGTCGAACGTGTCGGTCGCTCTCCACTGTCCCACGAATGGACTAATCAGTCATATCCGGCAGGTCAAAGTGCTCGCCGAGCAGTGGCTCCAGCAGGTCACCATGCGTGTCGATGCGCTCCAGCACGTCACCGGGGAGGAAGACCAGCTCGTCGGGGTCCGCGCACGCCTCCACCTCGTCCCAGGTCAGCGGGGTGGACACGGTCGGCCGGTCCTTGGCACGCAGGACGTACGGGGCCACGGTCGTCTTCGCCCGCGAGTTCTGGCTCCAGTCGACGAAGACCTTCCGCGGGCGCAGCTTCCGGGCCATCCGGTGCAGGATCAGCTCCGGATGCTCCCGCTCCAGCCGCCGCGCCAGGGACTTCGCGTACGCGCTGACGGCCTCGGCGGAGGCGGGTGCGAGGGGCACGTACAGGTGCAGGCCCTTGGAGCCGGAGGTCTTCGGCCAGGCGTCGAGCCCGTCGGCGCGCAGCGCCTCGCGCACGAGCAGCGCGGCGCGGCAGCACTCGACGACGGTGGCGGGCGGGCCGGGGTCGAGGTCGAAGACGATCCGGTCGGCGAGCCGTTCGTCCGCCCTGACCGGCGCCCCGGGCTGCGCGCCGGGGTCCAGCGCCCTCCACTGCGGTACGTGCAACTCCAGCGCGGCCAGGTTCGCCGCCCAGAGCAGCGTCGGCAGGTCCTGGACGAGCACGTGGCGCACGGTGCTCCGGGTCAGCTCGACATCGACGGTGCTCACCCATTCAGGCGTGCCCGCGGGGGCGTTCTTGGCGAAGAACCGCTGCCCGTCGACGCCGTCCGGGAAGCGCAGGAAGGAGGCGGCCCGGTCGCGCACGTGCGGCAGGAGGACGTCGGCGACTTGGGCGTAGTGGTGCAACGCCTCGCCCTTGGTGAAGCCGTACTCGGGCCACAGCACCTTGTCGAGGTTGCTGAGCTTCAGGCGGCGTCCTTCGACCTCGGTGACCGGCATATGCTGAACCTCCGGGAGAGAGGACATATGGATGAAATCTATATGGAAGGGTGCGATCTCCTTCGGGTTGGTCAGCATTCCCGTCCAGCTCTACTCCGCCACCGAGGAGCACGGCGTGTCCTTCCGGCAGGTGCACGCCGCGGACGGCGGCCGGATCCGCTACCGCCGGTTCTGCGAGCTGGAGGACCGCGAGGTGCAGTACGCGGAGATCACCAGAGCGTACGAGACGGAGGACGGCGAACTCGTCGTGCTCACCCCCGAGGACCTGGCCGAGCTGCCGCTGCCCAGCAAGAAGATCATCGACGTGGTCGGCTTCGAGGAAGTCGGCTACTTCGACCCCATCCAGTTCTCCCGCGCGTACTACGTCAAGGCCGCCGACGCCGCGGCCGCCAAGCCGTACGTCCTGCTCCGCGAGGCGCTGAAGCGCTCGGGGCGGGTGGCGGTGGTCAAGGTGGCACTCCGCAACCGCGAGGCGCCCGCTCTCGTACGGGTGCTGGAGGAGGAGGACGTCCTCGTCCTGCACACGATGCTCTGGCCCGACGAGGTGCGCTCGGCGCAGACGGTGGCGCCCGACGAGAAGGTGACCGTGCGCCGGCAGGAGCTGGACATGGTCGACTCGCTGATGGACGCGCTGGGCGGATACGACCCGGAGGAGTTCACGGACGAGTACCGCGAGGCGGTCGAGGCGCTGGTGGCGAGCAAGGAGGGGATCGCGCCGCTGCCGAAGGAGGCGGCGGGCGGTGAGGAGCGGGGGCAGGTGATCGACCTGATGTCGGCGCTGGAGGCGAGCGTCCAGGCGGCGAAGGACAAGCGCGGGGGGACGGCGGCGCCACGGAAGAAGGCGGCGGCGAAGAAGACGGCCGCGAAGAAGACGGCGGGGACGAAGGCGACGGGGACGAAGAAGGCGGCGGGGAAGAAGGCCGCGACGGCGGGCAAGACGACGGCGAAGAAGACGGCGGCGAAGAAGACGAGCAAGAAGGCGGCGAAGAAGCCGGGCAAGGCGGCCTGAGGGAGCGGCGGGGGCGACGGGGGCGGTGAGGCTGCTGGGCGGTGAGGCCCGCCTGGACAGTGAGGCCGCTGGGCGGTGAGGGCCCTTCGACGGTGAGGCCGCCGGTGCGGTGGGAACCGACGGGCGGGGGCCCGCACGTCGGCGGGCCCCCGCGCTGGAGGCAGAGCGGGAAGGCGGTCAGAACCAGCGACCGCGCCCCTTGCCCTCCCCGATGTCCTCGGCGGCGCCGGGGGTGTCGGCGCTCTCCGGCGCGGCGGCGTGGCCGGCAGAGCCGCTGCTCTGCTGTTGCTGCTGTCCACGGCGGGAGCCTTCACGCAGGTCGTAGCCTTCCTGGACCTCGCGGACGCTCATCGCCGAACCCGAGTCGGCCGGCACGTTCTCGACGATCTCCTCGGTCTTGAGGACCGTCTCGAACGTCTGGGTGTCCTCGATCCGCCGGGTGCCGATGTCGGCGACGGCGTAGGGCTCGGAGACCTTGTGGACGACGACCTCGGCGTCCTCGCCGTAGAGCGGGACCTTCACGCTGCGCTCCACGAACTCGTGGTGGTCGCCGGCGATCAGATTGCCTTCCTTGCCGTCGATGTCGCTGCGTCGTACGACGCACTCGTCGTGGCCGCGGGTGACCTCGAACCGCTGCGGGGTCTCCCGCACCCGGATCGTGACCTCGGCCTCGCCCATCGGCTGCCGCCGGTCGACGGGCTCGACCTGCAGCCGCTCGCGGTACGCGACGACGCGCTGGTCCTCGGCAGCGCCCCCGCGCTGCGCGTTCTCGGGCTGCTGACCGCGCCGGCTCTGCTCGCCCTGGCCGCCGCCGCCCGCCGCGGCGGCGGCGTCGGTCTCGCGCCCTACCCCCGCGGCTTTCGCGGCCTTGCCACTGCCGCCACTGGCTGTGTTCCTGTCGGTCTGCACAGTTCCTCCCGCTGGATGGTGCGTGCAGGGATAGAAGCGGTCCGCCGACTTTTCTCGACGAAACCGGCATATCACCCATGTAACGCCTCCGCCGTTCAGGTGTCGACCGGAGGGAGTAATCAGCAGCTCGCACGCGGCTCACCGCCGCGCCCCACCGCCCTGCTCACCCCCGGACGACCGACCCGCCCGCTTCCGCAACCGGGCCCGCCCGATCTCACGAAGCTGCGGATCGGCGTCGATGGCCTGATCCCGCTCGTCGTCATACGGATCCCGCGACGACTGCTCGTCGCCCCGGCCACCGTTCTCCCGGCCGGAGCCGCTGGTCGGACGCTTGTCGTGGTGCACGGGTGCCTCCCACCGGAGGTAGGGGATGATCACGACCTTCCCCGGAGGTACGAACCGGGAAAAGCCCGGCGATTCCATGAAAACGCAGGCGACGGGGCGTGTCGAACGCAGGAGGCGGGGCCCGGCGGGGGGCGTGGCGGGCGGGCGGTACGGAGGGCCGGGGGCGCTGGGGGGGGCCGGGGGCGCTGGGGGTGCCGGGGCGCGCTGGGGGTGCCGGGGCGCGACGGTGGCCGGCAGGCGGGACAGGGGGCGGGGGAGGCACGAGGGCGGGCTGGGGGGTGGGCGGTGTCGGAGGGCACGGCGTCGGGGGTGCGGTGCCCCGGTGCCTCTCCTCTGGGCGGCGGGTGGTCCCGGGGCAAGGGGTCCGGCGGCGGGGCGGCTCCGAGGGCCGCCGGAATGCACGCCACCGGTACATGTTCAGGGAGACCGCCCGGCCAAATAGGGCCAAATCGCCCCCCTGGCCCGAGTTTCGCCCCGAAAGGCACACGTCCGCCCCTGAGGGGTCGAAATCCGCGAGGCAAACGACCTGAGCGCACGCAGCGGACACAACTCTTCGACATCACCCTTCCAAAACCTACTCAAATCACCCACGCGAACCGAGTTTTGCACAACGGGACGCGCTGACCCCCGCCCGGCCGCCCAGTGCGGGCCAGCGGTACGAAGTCGCGGTAACGGCTTGCCCGAACTGGGGCAAAGAACCCTAGCGGACCGCCTTTTGCCCATGGAGGGCACGCCTCCGCACCCACCCCCGGGGGCACCCACAACAAGCTTGGGCCCAACTCCGTCGCCCTCCCGCACCCGGGGCGGTCCGCGCGCCGGCTACCCCGCCCCGCAGGGCCCCGTGCCAGGGCGCCGGATGGGGGCGGTGCACCGGCTCGGTTGTCGTCCGGAACCCGGGCTGGTCCGCTTGTCGGGGCCTCGCTCCGGGGGTTCGCCCTGCCGTGCCGGGGTGTCCGATGCAGCAGGCGGCGGCCCGGCTCGTTTCTCGTCCGGAACGGGCGGCTTCCGCGCGCGGTTGGGCCCGGCTCCGGGGGGGGCGGCCCCCGTCCACCGGCCCGCCGACCCGTACGTGGCTTCAAGGAGTGCCAGGCCCTCCGGGCCACCCATAGCCGCCGGTCTGTCACGGGCCGGAGTCCGCAGTCAAGGGTGGGGCGAAGCCCCATCGCGTAGCGACGCCTCTCGGAGCGAAGCGGAGAGGGGCGCCCTTGACGGCGGGCGGAGGCCCGCACACTCAGGAGATGGGTGGCCCGGTGGGTCACCACACGACACCGGCAAACCCCGGCACCCCACCCCCGTGGGGGGCTCCGCCCACGCACCACGTCCGACCCGGTGCCCGGGTGCCGGGGGCGCCGGGGAACGGGGTGGACGCCCGGAACGGGGTGGGCCCCGGGCGGTGGGTACTTCCGTTCCGGGGGTGCGGCGTCGGGGTGTTCGGAGCTCGGTTGCGTGCTGCGTGGACGTGGGTGTGGAGCATGGGGCCCACCTCCCGCAGCCGCCGCCCCCGCAGCAGCGCCGGGCTCCGGCCTCGCGGCGACCGGGCCGGAACCGGCGGCGCCGGTGCCTTCCGGCCGGCCTGGAACGGGGTGGGCCCGGCGGCGGTTGCCGTGTCGCGTGCGGTCGGGCGGCTTGTCGTGCACAGGGTGGACGAATGTGGCCGTAACTCGGGGTTACACCCCCTGATTCAGGCCTGTACGGGGCCCGGGGGCCGACTTTCGCCCCCCGACGTGCGTGTGCCGGCCCGGGTGCGGGGTGGGGAGGGGTGCCCCGGCCCCGCCCCTTCCCGAAACTCAGGGGCTGCGCCCCCGAGACCCCCGCCGAGGGCTCCGCCCCCGGACCCCGCCGGGGGCTCCGCCCCCAAACCCCCAGGGGGCTCCGCCCTCGTACCCCCTGAGGGCTTCGCCCCGAGACCCCGTCCCGGGCTCCGCCCCGAAGGCCTCAGGGCGTGCCCCGAAGCCTGAGGGCGGAACCCCCCTAACCCCACCGCCGGGCGCTACGCCCCCGTCCCCACCGGCTTCGCCCCGACCGCACCTCAAAACCACCGAAGGCAGAACCCCCGCGACTACGCCCTCGCACCCACAGGCCCTCCGCCCCCGAGCCCCGCGAAGGGCCGCCCGCCCCCGGCTCCCCGCTCAGCGGCGGCGCCGTCCAGCTCACCGGCTCCAGGTCACCAGCTCCAACCCGTGGGAGCCGACGACCGCGATATCGCTGCAACACCGCCGCCGCGCACACAGGGCCCGGCGCTCCGCCCGCCCCTCGGGCGGCCTCCTCCCCGGACCCTCACCGGCGCCCCGCCCCGGACCCGCCGGCGCGCTCGGCCCTCGACCTCCTCGGTGCTCGGCCCGGACCCCGTCCGCGGCACCCCCCGCCCGCGCCCCGCCCCCGGCAGGCCTCCCGCCCTCACCCCCGCATGCGTCGTACCGCCCGGCGGGCCACCACCCGGACCAAGTCCTTCACCGGCACATTCCGCACCGGCCGGTCCTCCAGCGCCCCCGGCGCCGCCCGCGTCACCGGCACCTCCGGTGCCGGGGGCGGGGCGGGCGGGGTGGCCTTCGCCGCCAGGGCCGCCGACGCCAGTATTCCGCCCAGGACCGCCTCCGTCGCCGCCTTTGTGGGGATCTCCGTCGGCGTCACCGGCTCCGCCGGGGTGGCCGGCCGCCGCGACAAGGCGTCCAGGTCCCCCACCACCCTGACCCCCGACGCCGCGATGCTCGCCGTCACGCGCTCCGCCACCTCCGCCACCGCCGTCTCCGCCCACGGCGGAGTCGTGATGCGGGGTTCGTCCGGCGCCGGTTCGTACGACTGCAGGCGCGGGACCACCCCCTCGCGGATCACCTTGCTCTGCCGCCACGTGCTCCAGTTGCGGTCCCTCAGCTTGCGGTTGAGCTGCAGCAGCAGCTCCGCCTCGCTCTGCGTCAGCGACGAGTTGCCGCCGCTCTCCTGCGGCTTCAGCACCCCCTCCGGCAGGTCGAGCAACTGCTCGAAGACGCGGAACTGCCACAGCGGCCGCGCCTCGTCGACCACCACCGCCGTCACGTTCTCCGGACCCGCGGCCGCCGCCCAGCGCTCGATCAGCTCGTCGTGCCGCTGCAGGTGCCAGAAGTCCGGCGTCGGCTCCTCGTACGGGGGCTTGCGCAGCATGGCGTCGAGCCAGGTCTCGTACGACTCGCAGAGCCCGTGCTTGACGTACTGCTGCCAGTGCGACGGCATGATCTTCCGCAGCGGGCGCAGCGTCACCACCACGTGTACGCCGCCCTCGCCCGCCAGCTCCTTCACCGCCACCCGCGCCGCGTCCGCGGAGGCCGTCGCGAAGAACTCGCTGCTCGCGAAGAACCGCAGGTCACCCGCCTCCGCCGCTTCCCTGCAGAAAGCCTCCCAGGGCTCCCGCTCCGCCGCCGTCGGGTCCTTCCTGGCGATCGCGACCGCCGGGTCCTTCGCCTGGCGGCCCGGCCCGGCGTAGACGACGCCCTGTTCCCGGAGGGTGTCGCGGGCCTGGTGGAAGGCGGCCTGGAGGGCGGTGGTGCCCGTCTTGTGGGGGCCGATGTGCAGCAGTCTCGTGCCCGGTGGGGTGGGCGCGGTGAATCGCTCTCCCTGCATGGAAGGGCCTTTCGTGTTCCGGAGGAGGGCCTCGATTCTGCAACGGCGTGGCCACCGGTCGGTGAGGTGAAGCCGAACAACGGGCAAACAAACGGCCCCCGACGCGTCCGCGCAACTTTCCCTTCCGGTGATCGTTTCCCCGGTCGTGAACCTTACGAAGCCACGCCTTCGCCTCGCCGCCCTCGCCCTCACCGCGGCCCTCGCCGGTGCCGCCGCGGCCACCGCCCCCGCCGCCCTCGCGGAGGGCGACTCCGCCCCGCCGGTCACCCTGTCGCAGGCCGCGGACCTGGAGCCGTACGTGCAGAGCCACCTGATGTTCGGCACGGTACGGCCCGACGGCGGCCCGGACGTCACCGACCGGCAGTTCCGCGGGTTCGTGGACGAGGTCGTCACCCCGCGCTTCCCGGCGGGACTGACGGTGGACGAGGTACGGGGCCAGTACCGCGACCGGCACGGCACCATCGAGCGGGAGCGCTCGTACGAGGTCTACCTGCTCTACCCGCTCACCGAGGCCCAGGAGCAGGGCGTCCGGATCGAGGAGATCCGCGACGCCTACACGGCACGGTTCGCACAGGAGTCGGTGGCCCGGGTGGACGAGCCCGCCCGCGCCGGCTTCTGATCCCGGGCCCTCCGGTCCGGGTCCTCCGATACGGGCCTTGTCCCGAGGACCCGGATCCGGGTCCTCAGCCCGATTCCCTGACCACCAGCCGCGGCGTCGTCACCACCGGCTCCCGGTCCTCCTGCCCGCCCCCCAGGCTCCGCAGCAGCAGCCCGGCCATCACGCCGCCCATCCCCTCGACGTCCTGGTGCACCGTGGTCAGCGGCGGCTCCGTCCAGGTCGCCGGCTCCAGGTCGTCGTAGCCGACGACCGCGACGTCCGCGGGGACGCGGCGGCCGTGTGCGCGCAGGGTGCGCAGGGCGCCGGTGGCCATGAGGTCGGAGGCGGCGAACACCGCGTCGAGGTCCGGGGCCCGGGCCAGCAGCTCGGCCATCGCGCGCTCGCCGCCCGCCGGGGTGAAGTCGCCCTCCGCGACCAGCTCCTCGCGGGCGCCGGTGCCGCCGTTCCCCGCCAGCGCCGCCCGGTACCCCGCCAGCCGGTCCACCGCCGACGTCTGGTCCAGCGGCCCCGCGATGTGCCCGATCCGCCGCCGCCCCCGCCCCCGCAGGTGCCGGACCGCCAGCTCCGCGCCCGCCCGGTTGTCCGTGTCCACGTACAGCAGGCCCCGCTCCCCCGCCGCCCCCGGCCAGCCGGGCCGGCCGCCGTAGACGACGGGCAGCCCCGCCGCCTCGGCCATGCCCGGCAGCGGGTCGTCGCGGTGCAGCGAGAACATCAGCGCGCCGTCCACGTGTCCGCCGGCCAGGAACCGGCCGATCCGCGGGTAGTCCGCCCGGTCCGCGACGTAGAGCAGCACCAACTGCGTGTCCGCCGCTGCCAGTTCCGCGCTGATCCCCCGCAACTGCCGGGCGAAGAACGGGTCGGCGAAGACCCGGCTCTCGGGTTCGGCGATGACGACGGCGACCGCGCCGGTGCGCCGGGTGACGAGGGTGCGCGCGGCCTGATTCGGTACGTAGCCCAGCTCGGCCACGGCGCGGTGCACCCGCTCGCGCAGCGGCTCGCGTACCCCCGCGCCGCCGTTGACCACGCGCGACACCGTGGCCCGCGACACTCCGGCGCGCTCGGCCACGGCCTCCAGCGTGGGGCGGTTCCCGGACACCTCAACTCCTCTTCACTCGGTGGGCCTTGACAGTAGCCCGCCCACTCGGCAATGTGCCTCAACACAACCTGAGAGCGCTCTCAAACAGGCGCATCCCCAGGGGAGAACCTCCTCATCCCCCCACACCCCGAGGAGCAGCCAGACATGCACGCAACACGACTACGGTGGCGCAGGAGCCTGCTCGGCGCGGTCGCCGCGATGGCTGCGGTCAGCGCCCTGACCCTGCCCTCCGCGACGGCCGGCGAGGACGGCGGAAGCGACCCCGCGCCCCTCGCCGAGGTCTTCCGCGACGACTTCGACGGCGCCGCCGGCTCCCCGCCGGACGCCGCGAACTGGATCGTCGACACCGGCACGTCCTACCCCGGCGGCCCCGCCAACTGGGGCACCGGCGAGATCCAGACGTACACCGACAGCCCGGAGAACCTCCGGAAGGACGGCAACGGCAACCTCACCATCACCCCCCGCCGCGACGCCTCCGGCGGCTGGACGTCCGCGCGGATCGAGACCCGGCGCACCGACTTCCAGGCTCCGGCCGGCGGCGTGATGCGCATCGAGGCCCGGATCCAGATGCCGAACATCACCGGCGCCGAAGCCCTCGGCTACTGGCCCGCGTTCTGGACCCTCGGCGACGCCTACCGCGGCAACTACTGGAACTGGCCGGGCATCGGCGAGTTCGACATCATGGAGAACGTCAACGGCATCGACAGCGTCTGGGGCGTGCTGCACTGCGGCACCGCGCCCGGGGGCCCGTGCAACGAGAACAACGGCCTGGGCGCCTCCCGCGCCTGCCCGGGCGGCAGTTGCCAGTCCGGCTTCCACGAGTACGCCCTGGAGCTGGACCGCAGCGGCCCCGTCGAGGAGCTGCGCTGGTACGTGGACGGCCAGCAGTACCACTCCGTCAACGCCGGCCAGGTGGGCGCCGAGACCTGGGCGAACCTCGCCCACCACGGCCACTTCCTCCTCCTCAACGTCGCCATGGGCGGCGCCTTCCCCGACGGCGTCGCCGGCCACGCCACCCCCACCGACGCCACCCGGCCCGGCGTGCCGATGACCGTCGACTACGTATCGGTCGAGCAGTCCGGAGGTGCCGCCACGTGATCTCGCGACGCAGGCTGCTGGGTGGCCTGGCCGTCGCGTCCGCCGCCGCGGGGACACCTCTGGTGCTCTCCGCGGCGCGGGCGGGCGGCGCCGCCGCGGCCCTCGACGTGACCGTCGTCAACAAGACGGGCGCGTACGAGAACTCCTCCATCAGCGTCTACGTCGTCGGCAACGAGGGCGGCCGGCAGGTCCGCCTCACGCCCGACGGGTCGCTCGCGCCCATCGCGCTCGGCGACAACGGCCCCGACGGCTATACCGACTACGCCCTCCCCTTCGCCGGCAGCGGCGACACGAGCCTGACACTGCCGAACATGTCCGGCCGCCTGTACGTGGCCCTCGGCGGCAAGCTGAAGATGAAGGCGGTCACGGACGGCGCCGGCAACGCGGCGCTCGCCTACCCCGCCGGCTGGGTGGCCACCGACCCCAACTACCCCGTGGTGCACGACTGCATGGAGTTCACGCTCAACGACGCCGGCATGTTCTGCAACACCACCATGGTCGACATGTTCAGCGTGCCGATGTCCATCCACCTGACGGGCGCCGCCGACCAGACGACCGGGACGCTCAAGGACGGCGCCCGGCAGCAGGTGTTCGACACCCTGGCGGGCACCGAGGGCTACGGCCGGCTGGTGGACGCCGACGGGCTGCGGGTCATCGCCCCCGGGCACGGCCTGGACGCCGGACTGTTCGACGGCGCGTATCTCGACGGGTACGTGGACGAGGTCTGGTCGGCGTACGCGGGCAAGGACCTGAAGGTCACCACGAACGCCGGTACCTTCACCGGCCGCGTCGCCGGCGACCGGCTGTCCTTCACCGGCCCCGCCGACGTGGCCTTCGACCGGCCGCCCACCCGCGACGTGCTGTTCTGCGACGGCAAGCTGGCCGCCCCGAACGACGGCACCACGGGACCGGTCGCGGCCGTCCTCGGCGCCGCGCTCAACCGCACCACCCTGCGCGACCACGCCGACCAGCCGGTCACCGACGCGTCCGCCTTCTACGGCACCGACGTCTCGAACCACTACGCGCGGGTGATGCACGAGGTGTCGCAGGACGGGCGGGCGTACGGGTTCGCCTTCGACGACGTGTCCGGCTTCGCGTCGTACATCGAGGACCGGGCGCCGCAGCGGCTCACGCTGACGCTGACGCCCTTCTGACACCCACGGGAGCCGGCGGGGGGCAGCGGGAGCCCGCCGGCTTCCGCGGGGCCGCGGGAGCCGCGGCAGGCCGGGGCTGTCCGGTGGTCAGGGCCGGGCAGCCCGCGGCCGGCGGCGCGCGGGAGCCCCCGCGTCACGCGACCGGGCGGACGTCAGGCGCTGCTCATCGACAGCTTGGCGGCGAAGCCGAGGAACGCCGTCCCCGCGGCCGCCGACATCCCCGCCGTCAGCCGCCGCCTGCGGCGGAAGAGCGCGGCGAGGTGCGTACCGCTGAAGATCAGCGCCGTCAGGTACGTGATGCTGAACAACTGCGCCCACGCCGCCAGCACGAGGAACGTCAGCTCCGGGTGCGCATACGCCGGGTCGATGAACTGCACGAAGAAGGAGACGAAGAACAGGATCGCCTTCGGGTTCAGCAGGCTGACGACGAACGCCCGCCGGTACGGGCGCTCCATCTCCTCCCGCGCCGGCTCCGTCCGCGCCGCCTCGCCCTCCGCCCGCGCGACGGCCCGCGCCTCGCGCTCGCGCCACATCCGCCACGCCCCGCGCAGCATCCCGACCGCCAGCCACGTCAGATACCCGGCGCCCGCGAACTTGACGACGGCGAACGCCGTCGGGCTGGCCTGCAGCAGCGAGGCGACGCCGCCCGCGGAGAGCACCATGAGCACCATGTCGCCGCACATCACGCCGCCGGCCGCGCGGTAGCCGGCCCGGGCGCCGCGGCGGGCGGCGACGGAGACGACGTAGAGGGAGTTGGGGCCCGGGAGCAGGATGATCAGGGCGAGCCCGGCGAGGTACGTCGACAGATCGGTGACTCCAAGCATGGGCGTCAGGCTGCCACGCGCCCGCCGATCCGACGAATCGATTATCGGGCAATCCCGTATGCCGGACAGGGCGGTCCCGGGGCCCGGCGGTTAGGCTCGTAGCGGATCACCGGACACGGCGGAGGGGGCCCGTACGGCATGAACGGCACGGTCACAGCGGTCTGCAGCAGCGGCGAGTACACCTTCCACAAGCCGGCCCGCGAGGCGATCACCCTGCTCGCCGGCCTCGGCGTCGAGGGCGACGCGCACGCCGGCGTCACGGTCAAGCACCGCTCCCGGGTCGCCCGCGACCCGTCCCAGCCGAACCTGCGGCAGGTGCACCTGATGCACGAGGAGCTGTTCGCCGAGGTCGCCGAGGCGGGCTTTCCCGTACGCCCCGGGGAGCTCGGCGAGAACGTCACCACCCGCGGCGTCGACCTGCTCGGCCTGCCCACCGGCACGCTGCTGCACCTCGGCGCCGAGGCCGTCGTGGAGATCACCGGGCTGCGCAACCCCTGCCACCAGATAGACGACTTCCAGAACGGGCTGCTCAAGCAGGTCGTCGGCCGGGACGCGGCGGGGAACGTGGTGCGCAAGGCGGGCGTGATGAGCGTGGTGCTGACGGGCGGCGTGGTACGTCCCGGCGACCCGGTCGTCGTCGTGCTGCCGGACGCCCCGCACCGCCCGCTGGAGAAGGTCTGAGGCTTCTCAGCCCGCGCCGGTCCCCGTGACCGCGGACGCACCGATCACCCGGCCGTCCGCGTCCAGCGCCTCCGCCTGCACGTACGCCGCGTCCACCGCGTGCGCCGGCAGGTCGACGTCCGTGTCCAGCCCGTCCCACGGCGCGCGGGCGACGGGCCGCAGGGCGTCCTGCGCGTCGCCGGCCAGCACCCGCCAGCCGGCGACCTCCGTGGCGCCGTTCCACCATGCGTGCGCGTCGCCGGAGCCGCCGTCGATCCGAACCTCCGGCGCGGTCCCGGGCTCGCCCTCCCACGCGTCGCGGTAGGTGCGGTACGAGCTGTACTCCTCCGGGAAGACGGCGTCGAACACCAGCCGCCCGTCCGCGTCGAACTCCGAGATCCGCCCCGCAGAACCCCAGCCGACCAGGGTGTTGCCGCCCGGCAGGGCCTGGCTGCCGCCGGTGACGGCGGTGGAGACGCGGTCCGGGTGCACGAGCTGGCGCTCCAGCTCGGCGGTGCGGCGCCGCGGGTCGATGCGCACCCAGACGACGCGGGTCTCGTAGCCCTCGGAGTGCGTGTTCTGGTTGTCGAACATGCGGTACGTGCCGTCGCCGACCGCCACGACGTCGTGCTGGGCGATGGTGCGCGCGCCCGCGCCGAGCCGGAAGTCGCTGTTCTTGCCGCCGAGCCGCCAGATGATCTCGCCGGTCCGCCGGTCGAGCTTGTAGACGGTGCTGGTGCCGTGGGCGGAGACGAGGAGGTCGCCGTCGGTGTCCAGGGAGACGGAGTTGGTGTGCAGGTAGTCGAAGGGGCGGGTGCCGGCGCGGCCCGAGGGCCGCTCGTCGGACTCCTGCAGCGGTACGTGGTCGAGGCTGCGCCACTCCAGCAGCGGCTCGCCGGTGGCGACGTCCAGTTCCCACACGACGCTCTCGATCACGTCGCCGTCCGCGGGGCCGCCGACCGGGGTGAGGTCGTAGGGCCGCTGCTGGTAGCTGACGACCAGGGCGGTGCCCTGCGGGGTGAGCCGGAACTCGTGCAGGTCGATGCTCTGTTCCGGGTCCGGGGAGCGGACGGTGGCGATGACGTCGTAGTTCTCGTCCGCGAGGTAGCCGACGCCCTCGCCGAGTCCGGCGGTGTCGCTCGCGCCCTGCCACCAGGTCAGGACCTTCCGGCCGCGGTACTCCTGCACACGGAAGTCGGCGACGTACTCGTCCTTCGGGATGCGGTGGTACCAGACGGGCCGGCCCCGGTCGTCGACGATCTGGGGGCCGCGGCCCGCCTCGGGCGGCGGTTCCTCGCCGGGCGGCCCGGCCCGGCCGGGGTTCCTCTGCGGGCCGACGAAGAGCAGGCCGTCGCTCGTGCCGGGCCGGCGCTCCAGCACGTCGAGGGGCGGGGGCGGCCGGTCGGGCGGCGCCTCGGCGGCGGGTGCGGCCGCGCCGCGTGCCGCGGGCGGTTCCGCGGCCGCAGCGGGCGGGAGGGTCGCGACGAGACCGCCGAGGATGATCGCGGTGCACGTACGCGACAACCGGCGGGGCACACGACGGGATGCATGGGGGGTGGGCATGTCTCTCCCGGAGGTGGGGGCCTCCACGTCTACCAGCCGCGCGGTGACAGAGCGGTCACTCCTGGGGCGCGGGGGGTGGGCCCGGCCGCGGTGGCGCGCCCGGGACGCCCGCCCGAATTAAGGTGATATGCGTGCCCCAACGCATCCTGCACGCCGCCGACGCCGAGGACGCCCCGCTCCGCGCCGCCCTGCGCCGGCTGCGGGCCGCAGAGGACGTGCCCGCGGCGTTCCCGCCCGAGGTGCTCGCCGAGGCCGACCGCGCCGCGAAGGCCCCCCGGCTGCCCGAGCGGGACGCGACCGACATCCCGTTCTACACGGTCGACCCGCCCGGCTCCCGCGATCTGGACCAGGCCCTCCACGTCGCCCGCCGGGGCGGCGGCGGCTTCCGTATCCGCTACGCCGTCGCCGACGTCGCCGCCTTCGTGACCCCCGGCGGCGCCCTCGACGCCGAGGCCCGCCGCCGGGTGACGACGCTGTACTTCCCCGACACCTGGGTGCCCCTGCACCCCGAGCAGCTCTCCGAGGGCGCCGCCAGCCTGCTGCCCGGCCAGACGACCCCCGCGCTGCTCTGGGAGATCGACCTGGACTCCAGCGGCCAGGTCGCCGAGGCCACGGTCGCCCGCGCGCTGGTACGCAGCCGCGCGCGGCTCGACTACGGCGGCGTACAGCAGACGATCGACGAGGGCACCGCGGAGGAGCCGGTCGCGCTGCTGCGCGACGTCGGGCTGCTGCGCGAGGAGGTGGAGCGCGAACGCGGCGGGATCTCGCTGGGCGTACCCGAGCAGGAGGTGGTGCAGCGGGACGGCCGCTACACCCTGGAGTACCGCGCCCCGCTGCCCGCCCACTCGTGGAACGCGCAGGTGTCCCTGCTCACCGGCATGGCCGCCGCGGACCTGATGCTCGCCTCCGGCACCGGCATCCTGCGTACGCTGCCGCCCGCGCGGCGCGGCGCCCTGACGTATCTCCACCGGATCGCCCACGCGCTGGACGTCGACTGGCCCGAGGGCCTGGACTATCCCGAACTGGTCCGCTCCCTCAACCCGCAGATGGCCAACCACGCGGCGTTCCTCCAGGACTGCACCGCGCTGCTGCGCGGCGCCGGGTACACCGTCTTCGACGGCGAGCCGCCGGCCCGGCAGGACGTGATGCACGCCGCGGTGGCCGACGAGTACGCGCACTGCACGGCGCCGCTGCGGCGGCTGGCCGACCGGTACGCCCTGGAGCTGTGCGTGGCGGCGGCGGCCGGCGAGCCGGCGCCGGACTGGGTGCGCGAGGCGCTGGGCGGCATCCCGGAGCTGATGGCCGGGGGCGCGGCGCGGGCGGGGCGGCTGGAGCGGGAGTGCGTGGACCTGGTGGAGGCGGCGCTCATGAGCGGGCGGATCGGGGAGGTCTTCGACGGGCACGTGGTGGCGGTCGACGAGCACCGGCCGACACGGGGGACGGTGCAGCTCTACGAACCGGCGGTCATCGGCCGCGTGGACTCGGAGGACTCGGCGGGCGCCCCGGCGCTCCCGGCGGCCGGCGAGGCCGCGGAAGGCGGGGAGGCCGCGGCGGGCACGGAACGCGTTGAGGGCTCGGCAGACGCGGAGGATTCGGAAGGCGCGGAAGGCGCGGAAGGCACCGAACGCGCCGAGCCCGCGGACGGTGCGGCGCCCGACGGCTCCGCGGAGCCCGCCGACGGCGTGGGGCCCGCCGTCCGCGCCTGGCCCGCCCCCGGCGAGCCGTTGCCGCTGGGCCACCGGGTACGGGTGCGGCTGACGGCGGCGGAGCCCGGGGTGTCCCCGGTGCGCTTCGCGCCCGCGCCCTGAGCCGGCAGCGGCGCCCCGCCGGACTCCCCCCGGCCCTCCGCCCGCTCCCCCGCCTCCTCGCGCGCCGCCCGCGCCGCGCGCAGGGCGTCGACCACCGGCTGCGGGTCGTCCGCGTAGAACCGCAGCACCCGCGCCTTCGCGGGCTTCCCCAGCGGACGCACGAAAGACACCGGCTCCGTCAGCTCGACGGTCACCGACGTCTGCCCCCCGACCGCGAGGTGCGCCGTGCCGTCGTCGTCCAGCCGCAGCAGCCCGCCCCCGTCGGGGAAGCGGCGGTCGAGCCGGGCGTTCGCGATCAGCTCCGCCGGTACGGGGATGTCCAGCAGGACCCCGTACCGCACGCGCAGCGAGCCGTCCGCGCCGACGACGTGCGGCCGGACCGCGCAGGCCGCCTGGAGCGCGAGGATGAAGTAGATGCCCCAGATGTCGAGGACCAGCACGACGGCGTGCACCACCGGCCAGGGGATGACGAGGGCGAGCGCCACGGTCTCGACGACCGAGACGAAGAGGAAGCCGTAGAACGTGAACGCCTGCCCGGAGGCGTACGGCACGGCGGTGTCGCCGGGACCGATCCCGTGCTTCGGACAGCGGGCGAGCCAGCGCAGGGTGGCGGTGAAGAGCTTCACCTCGTGCACGGTCAGCTTGCGCACGGCGGCCGGGACGCTGTCCCGTACGGCCTCCAGACCCGCGGCGCGGGGCACGAGGCCGGCGCCGCGGTGGCGGCGGTAGTCGGCGGCCAGCAGCGTGACCAGGGCCGCGGTGACCAGCAGGACGGCCACCTCGACGGCGAGCAGCACGGGATCCGGGGTGCGGACGCCCGAGACGAGGCAGAGCACGAGCACCAGCTCGCCGGGGACGAGCGCGGCCAGGGCCCAGCGGACCGTACGGCGCAGCGCGTTCACGACGCACTCTCCCCGCGCCGCCGGTCCGTGTGCCCGGCCCCGCCCGCCTCGCCGGCCCCGCCCGTCCGCTCTTCGAGCAGGGTCATCGCCCGGCGCATGACCTCGGCCTGCGCCGGGGGGAAGTCCGCGAAGAACACCTCCGCGAAGGCTTCCCGGCCTTCGTCACCGTCCTCCCCCGCGGCGGTGCCGGCCGCGTCGGGCCCCGCGGCCATCAGCGCCAGCGCCTCGTCCGGCAGGACCGCGACCACGTCACGCGCCAGCTCCCCGACGCGCGGGTCCGTGGCCCCGGCGTCGGCCAGCTCGTCGAGCCGGGCGTAGATGCCGTACGCGCGGGTCATCGCCGCCGGGTCGGCGCTGAGCGCGTGCAGCAGCCCGGCGAGCCAGCCCCGGTGCGCGTCGTCGGCGGTGGTGTCCAGCAGCGCCAGCAGCTCCCGCTCCTTCGCGGCGCTCGCCGGCTCCGGGACGCCGAGCGCCGCGGAGGTGCGGGACATGTCCGCGAACACCGCCGCCAGCTCGGGCGACACCGGCCCCTCGGCGGTCAGCCCGCCGCCCTCCGCGTGCCGCAGCAGCTCGGCGAGTCGGGCCCGGCGCTGCCGGATGGCGGCCTCCTGCCGGGCGAGGTCGGCGTCCAGCTCGGCGAGGATCTCGTGCAGTTCCTTGCCGATGTCGTCGGCGAGCGCGTCGCGGACCTCGTCCAGACTGAGGCCCAGCTCGGTCAGGCGGCGGACACGGGCCAGCTCGACGGCGTCGCGCAGGGTGTAGACGCGGTAGCCGTTGGCCCGGCGGGCGGGCTCGGGCAGCAGCCCGATGCGGTGGTAATGCCGCACGGTACGGGTGGTGACCCCGGCGAGCGCGGCGAGCTCTCCGATACGCATGACCTCAGTAGAAACGTTGACGTCGCGACAAGGTCAAGTGGCGCCCCGCGGGCCCGGCCGGTTCAGGCGGTGCCGGCGGCCTCCTCCCGATCCGCGGTCTCCCCCTCGTCCGCGGCGGCCACCGCGTCCGCCGCGGCACACAGGTCGTCCCACAGCGTCCGTACGTGCCGCTCCTCGGTCTCCAGTCCGCCGACCGCGACCCGCAGCAGATAGCGGCCGTCGACCACCGTGTGCGTGACGTAGGACCGCCCGCCCGCGTTGATCCGCTCCAGCACCGCCTTCGTCGCGGCGTTGTCGGCCCCGGTGCCGCGGCCGGTGACGGCGTGCAGGCACACCAGCGCCAGACTCCGCGGCACCCCCGGCGTGAAGCGGGGGTCGGCCACCGCCCACGACTCCAGCTCCGCGGCCAGCCCGATGTGCCGGCGCACGTGGTCCCGTATGCCTTCGAGGCCGAAGCGGCGCAGCACCGTCCACAGCTTCAGCGCGCGGAAGCGGCGGCCGAGGGGCAGGTGCCAGTCCCGGTAGTCGACGACGGCGCCGGACTCGCTGGCGGCGTTGCGCAGGTACTCCGGCAGCACGGTCAGGGCGCCGACGAGGGTGGCGGTGTCGCGGGTCCAGAAGAGATTGCAGTCGAAGGCGGTGAGCAGCCACTTGTGCCCGTCGGTGCTGTACGAATCGGCCAGCCCGGCGCCGTCGAAGAGCCCGCGGTGCTCGGGGCAGAACGCGGCGGCGCCCGCCCACGCGGCATCGACGTGCAGCCAGATGCCGTACTCGGCGCAGACCGCGGCGATCTCCCGCACCGGGTCGACGGCGCCGGTGCCGGTGGTGCCGATCGTGGCGCAGACCATCACCGGGCGGCGGCCGGCTCCCAGGTCCTCACGTACCGCCGCGGCCAGCGCCTCGGGGGCCATCGTCTGGCCGCCGTCGTCTCCGGCCGCCACGATCCGTACGGCGTCCGCGCCCAGGCCGGCGGCGATCGCCGCCTTCTCCAGCGAGGAGTGCGTGTGCGCCGAGACGTACAGCACCTCGCGCCCGTCCCGGCCCGCCGTCCGCCACGCGCCGCCGGACGTGCGGTGCAGCGCGGCGAGCAGCGCGACCAGCGAGGACGAGGACGCCGAGTCCTGGATGACGCCGCCGCCACCGCCGGCGAAGGTGAACTCGGCGGGCAGTCCGGTGGCGTCGGCGAGCTGGTCGAGCAGGTGCTGCTCCAGCTCCGTGCAGGCCGGGGACGTCGACCAGAGCATGCCCTGGGTGCCGAGGCCGGTGGAGAGCATGTCGCCGAGGAGGGAGGCGAGGGAGGCGTTCGCGGGGAAGTACGCGAAGAAGCCGGGGTGCTGCCAGTGCGTCGAGGCGGGCACCACGACGCGGTCCATGTCCGCCAGCACCTCCGTCAGCGGCTCGCCCTCCTCCGGCAGCTTCGCCGGCAGCCGCTCGCGCACCCAGCCCGGCTCGACGCCGGGGAGCACCGGCAGCTCGCCGACGCGCGCGCGGTAGTCGGCGATCCAGTCGACGTAGGCGTGGCCGAGCTCGCGGAACTCTTCGGGGGACAGATCTCGCTGCGACATCCGCGCATCGTAGGCAGCCGCGGAATCCCGCTGGCAAGGGGCGTACGGCATCGCGCACAATGCGACGCATGAGCGGCAAGGGGGGCGGGCGGGGGCCCGAGGAGTACGCGCGCTGGACGCGAACGCCGCTCGGCGCGGGCCAGTCCCTGTACCTGATGACGGCGTGCTTCACCGACCACCGCTACGCACCGCACGCCCACCACGAGTTCGCCGTCGGGGTGTGCACCGACGGCGCCGAGGTCATCGACTACCGCGGCGAGCGGATCCGGGCCCGGCCCGGCAGCATCGTCGTCCTCGGCCCCGGCGAGGCGCACACCGGCGGCCCGGCGGGCGACGAGGGGTACGCCTACCGCGCGTTCTACCCCTCCATGGCGCTGCTGACCGACGGCGCCTGCACCGACGCGCACTTCGCCGAGCCCGTCATCGACGACCCGGCCCTGGCCGCCGCGCTGCGCGCCGCCCACGTCGCGGTCGACCGCGGCGCGGAGCCGCTGGAGGCGGAGTCGCGGCTGCCGTGGCTGCTCGCCGCGCTGGCCCGCCGGCACGGCCGCGCCCGCCCGGCGGCCCCCGCGCGGCTGGGCGGCGGCGTCGCCCGTGCGGTACGGGACCGGCTGGCCGACGAGCTGACGGACCCGCCGTCGCTGGCGGCGATCGGCTGCGACCTGGGGCTGTCCCGGTACCAGGTGCTGCGGGCGTTCCGGGACACCATGGGCATGCCTCCGTACGCCTGGCTGGCGCAGTACCGGGTGGAGCGGGCGCGCGGGCTGCTGGAGGCGGGGCACCGGCCGGCGGAGGTGGCGGGCCTGGTGGGGTTCGCGGACCAGGCGCATCTGACGCGGTGGTTCCGGCGGGTGCTGGGGGCGACACCGGCGGCGTACCGCAGGAGCGTGCGGCCGTAGCGGCCGCAACGGCATTCAAGACAGCGGGCCGTCGGGGCGCGGACGCTGGGCGGCATGACTGCACGCGGCTGGGTCCTGTTCCTCCTCATGGGCGTCGTCTGGGGAGTCCCGTATCTGATGATCAAGGTGGCGGTGGACGCGGTGTCGCCGTCGGGGGTCGTCTTCGTACGGTGCGCGCTGGGCGCGCTCGTCCTGCTGCCGCTCGCGCTGCGCGGCGGGGGGCTGGTCCGTACCGTACGGGCGCACTGGGCGCCGATGCTGGCGTTCGCCTGCATCGAGATCATCGGCCCGTGGTGGACCCTGACCGATGCCGAACGCACGCTGTCGAGCGCCATGGCCGGGCTGCTGATCGCCGCGGTGCCGACGATCGGTGTGATCCTCGCCCGGCTCCTCGGCGACGAGGAGCGCCTGGGCCGCCGCCGCCGGCTGGGCCTGGGGCTGGGTCTGGCGGGCGTCGCGGTGCTGGCGGCGCCGGAGTTGAGCGGCGGCTCGGCGTGGGCGATCACGGAGGTCATGCTCACCGCCCTCGGCTACGCCACCGCCCCGCTGATCATCGCCCGCCGCCTCAAGGACGTACCGACGCTCCAGCTCATCGCCCCCTGCCTGCTGCTGGCCGCGATCGTCTACGCCCCCGCCGGCATCGCCACCTGGCCGGACACGACGCCCTCGGGCAAGGTGCTCGCGTCGCTCGTGGGCCTGGGGGTGCTGTGCACGGCGCTGGCGTTCGTGGTCTTCCTGGAGCTGATCCGCGAGGTGGGCCCGACGCGCGCGGTGGTCTTCACGTACGTCAACCCGGCGGTCGCGGTCGCCGCGGGCGTCGCCTTCCTCGACGAGCCCCTGACGGGCTCCATCGGCGCCGCCTTCGTCCTCATCCTGGCCGGCTCCTTCCTGGCCACCGCCGCCGGCTCGGACCCGGGCGGCGGCAAGGAGACCGTCGCAGCCACTAACATGGACCCCACGGCGGACGAGCCGGCCGGGCGGTCGCGGCGGTCCCTTCCAGGGATCGTCGAGGAACGTCCGGGCTCCACAGGGCAGGGTGGTGGGTAACGCCCACCCGGGGTGACCCGCGGGACAGTGCCACAGAAAACAGACCGCCGGGGGCGTGCCCCCGGTAAGGGTGAAACGGCGGTGTAAGAGACCACCAGCGCCCGGGGTGACCCGGGCGGCTAGGTAAACCCCACCCGGAGCAAGGTCAAGAGGGGCCGCGGAAGCGGCCCTGCGCGGACGACCGAGGGCGGCCCGCCCGAGTCCGCGGGTAGACCGCACGAGGCCGGTGGCAACACCGGTCCCAGATGGATGACCGCCTCCCCGGCGGCCGCAAGGCCCCCGGGAGACAGAACCCGGCGTACAGGCCGACTCGTCCGCCTTTACGGCCCTGACCTGGGCGTTTACCTGGATCAGGGCCGTTTTCCACGCCAAGATACGCAACGTCTCTACCTGCGGTTTCCCGGGAGTTCCCGCGCGTTTGTGTCATGGATGTGTAACGCGATCTTGGCGTCGGGGCAGACGCGGAATGAACGGAACAGCGTGCGCGAATCCGGTCTCCAAACCGGTGGCATGGTTCTTACCGGCGCCCCACCTTCGGGTCGGGTCGGGTCGGGTCGAGGATCATGGCGAGAGCTTCCGGTTCGGCCGCGCCAAGGTTGTCGATGGGCCGTGCGGCGGGAGCCTGATGCCGTCGGGCCGAAGACATCGGGCTGGGCCTACCGCACGGACACCATCAGCGAGGCTGTCCCCGCCGACAGGGTTGCCCGCCCGGAGCAGGAGAGCGCTCCTTGCCGCTGGACTGCTTCACCAAGCCCGATTGCTTCGGCACCGCCGATCAATACCCAGATGCACGGTCCTGTCAGGCAGTTGAAGCTTTGATGCGCGAATCGTGTGGCACAATAAAGTGACGTCCTGGCCGATCCACGGTTCCGGACGCGGATTGCAGGAGATGCATCACATGACCCCGGACTCGCCCGCCGAAGCTCTCGGCCGTCACGCTGCAAACGTCCGTGATGTGATCGTCGAGGTCGTGCGTTCCCTGCACGACCGCTTCGCTGAAGCGCATCAGATATCGGGATCGCGCTACACCATGGGCTTCGGAGGCCAGTGGCGAGACCTGCTGGAAGACGCTCATGACGCGCTGACGAGGCGCGGCTTCGTTTCGCACAAGCTGAGTCCAGGAGGGTACAAGATCCCGGTTGTCAACGACTGCCTCTTGTACGTATGGCGCATCCCAGACACCGCGGACGCTGTCAGCCAGTTCGCGTCGAGCCCGACTCGGAAGAACGGCTTCAGCGCCCCGCCGCCTGACCCGACGCTGTTCGACCCCGGCTTCATGCACGAGACCGAGCCGGGAGATAACGCTCCTGACGACGGCGGGCTCGGCCGTGAGCTGATGGCGGTGAGCGACACGATGCCAGTGGTGCTCGTAACGGTCCAGTCGTCACCGCGACAACTGCGGTCCATTCAATGGGGGATCGCCGTCTACGACGAGGGAACCGGCACGGTTCACATGCGCGGGCAGGAGGTCATCTGGGAGTCCGAGCCCATCATCGAGACCGAGACGTCGGACGTGGAGTCGTTCGACACCGGTGAACCTGCTGGTCCCACTGTCGAGCTCCGAGAGCAGGAGGGGCCCCGGTCGGATGCGTGAGGACTCTCCGAGCCTGTTCGACCCACCTGTCTCCGGGAAGACGTATGGTCGGTTCGAGCCGGCGCGGCTCACCCAGGCCCGTGCTCGCCTCGCAGTGAGCAAGACCGACCTGGCCTCCGAAGTGGGGGTGTCTGCTGCAGCCGTCGGCCAGTACGAGGCCGGAGTCAACTCGCCCCGCCCCGACGTGCTCGATCGGTTGGCACGGGCGTTGAAAGTGCGACCGGAGTTCTTCGGCGTCGGTCGCCCCCTGGCACGGATCGACAGCGTGAACGCTCACTTCCGGAGCCTACGGTCGGCGCGTGTGAGCGACCGCCAGAAGGCGCTGGCCACAGCAACGCTGGTGTGGGAGCTGACGTTCGCGCTCGAAAGGTATGTCAAGCTCCCCGAAACGGATCTCCCCGAAGTCGAGGGCGGGGCCTCGCCTTCGGACGTCGCCGCGCTCCTGCGGAGGCATTGGGACTTGCCCGACGGCCCGATCAAGCATCTGGTCGCGACGGCGGAGTCCCGAGGCATCGTCGTGGCGGCGCGCCCGCTCGGCGAAATCGATGCCGTGGACGGCTTCTCGGCCGTGATCGTGGACCGTCCCATCATCATCACGACGCCACGACGGAGCGAGAACGTGTTCCGGCACCGATTCTCGATCGCGCACGAGATCGGGCACCTGCTGCTACACGCCAACTCCCGTGATCATAGCCAGGTAGTGGAGCGAGAAGCCGACGAGTTCGCCGCCGCGTTCCTGACACCCGCGTCATCAATGGACACGGTTCTTCCCCGACGGCTCGACCTGGCTGCCTTGGACCGGCTGGGCAGGACATGGGGCGTTTCGTCGCACTCACTTGTACGTCGGATGGTCGAGCGCGGCCGAACAACGGAGTCATCGGCACGACGGGCCTATCAGCGCCTCGCCCTAGCCAACGATCCGTCCGCCGATCCGACCAGTGCGTACTCCGGAGAGGTACCGACGCTCCTGAAGAAGGCCGCGGAGCTTGCCACGGACCACGGAGCCGGGGTGCCGACGCTCGCTGATGCCCTCAGACTCAGTCCCGGACAGGTACGCGATCTGCTCGGAGAAATCGACCGTCGCCCGGTGCTGCGCCTGGTCGGTAACGAATGAAGGCCGGGCACCAACGGGGAGACGGTCTAGCCTCGCGCTTTCACGCGGCGGGGCGTCCGGTGGGTGATCAGAAACCCAGAGAGTGCTCCCGACCTGCAACGATGGGACTTGTCTAGGGTCCAGGTCGTCGCATGAAAGAAGCACTCTCCAGGTGAAGAAGCGTATCGGGTCCTACCCGCGTGTCCGTAGCGAAGGCGGCGGTCGCGGGGTGGTCTGCCAGGCCGGTGGAGTGTTGCTGGTGGAGACGGTTCGCAAGGCCGGCCTGGATCAGGCGATATCGGCGGCGTTGGCGCCGTGGCGCAAGCCGCGGGCGGTGCATGATCCGGGCAAGATCCTGCTGGATGTGGCGCTCGCGGTCGCGCTGGGCGGAGACTGCCTGGCGGATGCGGGCATGCTGCGGGCCGAGCAGGCGGTGTTCGGGCCGGTGGCCTCTGATCCGACGGTGTCCCGGCTGGTCAGCGCGCTGGCAGCGGGCGGGAAGCGTGCGTTGACCGCACTGCGTCAGGCCCGCGCTCAAGTGCGTGAACATGTATGGAGGTTGGCCGGTGACGCGGCGCCGGACGCGGCCGGGCAGGTGGTCGTGGACCTGGACGGGGTGCTGGTAATAGCGCATTCCGAGAAGCAGGATGCGGCCGCGACCTGGAAGAAGACCTACGGGCACCATCCGCTGATGGGGTTCGTCGACCACGGCCGGGGCGGGACCGGAGAACCGGTTGCCGGGCTGCTGCGGCCCGGGAACGCCGGCAGCAACACCGCTGCAGACCACATCGAAGCCGCCCGGCTCGCGCTGGCGCAGCTGCCGAAGAAGTACCGGCGCGGACGGCGGACGCTGATCCGCACCGACTCGGGCGGGGGCACCCACGAGTTCGTCGACTGTCTGTCCGCCCGCGGCCGGTGGCTGGCCTACTCCGTCGGCATGACCATCACCGATGCCATCCACCAGGCCGTCCTGAAGGTCCCGGCCCCGGCCTGGACACCGGCCGTCGAGCCCGACGGCGAGATCCATGACGGCGCCTGGGTAGCTGAGCTCGGCGGTGACTGCCTCAAGGGCTGGCCCGAGGGGATGCGGCTGATCGTGCGGAAGGAACGGCCCCACCCCGGCGCCCAGTTGCGCTTCACCAACGCCGACGGCATGCGCCTGACCTGCTTCGCCACCAACACCAAGCACACCTCGATCGCCGAGCTGGAGCTGCGGCACCGCCAGCGTGCCCGCGCCGAGGACCGTATCCGCGCCGCCCGTGCCACCGGCCTTACCAACCTCCCCCTGCACGACGCCGCTCAGAACCAGATCTGGCTGGAGATCATCCAGATCGCCCTCGATCTGCTGGCCTGGATGCCCCTGCTCGCCCTCACCGGCCAAGCCCGCCTGTGGGAGCCCCGCCGCCTGCGACTTCGCCTTTTCTCCGCCGCCGCGCAGCTCGTCACGACGGGACGACGCCGCATCCTCCGCTTCGCCAAGCACTGGCCCTGGACCGGTCTGATCACCGACGCTCTGCAACGGCTCGCGGCCCTGCCGACCCCCGACTGACCAGCAACTTCCCGTCCCTACGAGCAGCCCCACCCGGCCGGAGCCGTGGAACCCGGCGCACACCCGACGCGACAGCCGGGCCACTAGCCTGCCCACCTGCAGAAATGACCACCCCGAAAGAGCCGAAAGGGCCCATCAGCAAGCTGACGGACCCTCACGCAAGATCGAGGCTAGCCTCGCGCTTTCATGAAGCGGGCTGTCCGACGGGTGGTCAGGTAAGAGAAAAGTGCCTCTGAACTGCAAGAATGAGGATTGTCTAGGTCCTTGTTCCCGCTGAATCCAGAGGCACTTTCCAGGTGAAGCAGCCTATCGGGCTCTATCCCCATGTCCTTGTCCGGGACGACGGCCGGGCCGCGGTCTCGCAGGCCGGTTCAGTGCTGCTGGTCGAAACGGTCCGCAAGACCGGCCTTGACCAGGCCATATCCGCAGCACTTGCACCCTGGCGGAAACCGCGGGCCGTCCACGACCCGGGCAAGATACTCGTAGATCTTGCGCTGGCGGTCGCGCTCGGTGGGGACTGCCTCGCCGACATCGCGATGCTGCGGGCCGAGCCGGCCGTGTTCGGACCGGTCGCTTCCGACCCCGCGGTCTCCCGCCTGATCGACACCCTCGCCACTGTGGGCGAGAAGGCACTGAACGCCATCCGCACCGCCCGCTCCGAAGTCCGGGCCCGCGCCTGGTCGTTGGCCGGCAGCCGGGCACCGGACACCAGTGGGCAGGTGATCGTGGACCTGGACGGAGTCCTGGTCGTCTCCCACTCCGACAAGCAAGATGCCGCCCCGACCTGGAAGAAGACCTACGGCCACCACCCGCTGATGGCCTTCGTCGACCACGGGCCGGGCGGAACCGGCGAACCCGTCGCCACTCTCCTCCGCCCCGGGAACGCGGGCTCGAACACCGCCGCCGACCACATCACCACCGCTCGCCTCGCCCTCGCCCAACTGCCCAAGAAGTACCGGCGCGGACGGCAGACCCTCATCCGCTGCGACTCCGCTGGCGGCACCCACGAGTTCGTCTCCTGGCTCGCCCGGCGCGGGCGCTGGCTGTCCTACTCCGTCGGCATGGTGATCACCCACGCCATCCACCAGCACGTGCTGAAGATCCCCGCCTCGGCATGGACCCCGGCCATCGAGACCGGCGGCGGGGTCCGTGACGGGGCCTGGGTCGCCGAACTCACCGGCGACCTGCTCGAGAGCTGGCCGCGAGGGATGCGGCTGATCGTCCGCAAGGAACGGCCCCATCCCGGTGCCCAGTTGAGGATCACGGATGCGGACGGCATGCGGATCACCTGTTTCGCCACCAATACCCCTGACGGGCCGATCGCCGCACTGGAGCTCCGTCACCGGCTGCGGGCCCGGGCCGAAGACCGGATCCGGGCCGCCCGCGCAACGGGACTGCGCAACCTGCCCCTGCACGACACCGCGCAGAACAAGGTCTGGCTGGAGATCGTCCAGCTCGCGCTCGACCTGCTGGCCTGGATGCCCATGCTCGCCCTGGCCGGCAACGCCCGGCTCTGGGAACCCCGCCGGCTTCGGCTCCGCCTCTTCTCCGCAGCCGCTCAGCTCGTCACGACCGGCCGACGTCGCATCCTCCGCATCGCCCGCCACTGGCCGTGGGCCGACGAGATCACCGCAGCTCTCGCACGGCTCGCTCTCCTACCAAAGCCCGGCTGACCAGCTACTTTACGTCCCTACGAGAAGCACCACTCCTACCGGAGCAGTGGAACCCGGCGCCCACCCCGAGGCGACACTTGGGCTGTCGACCTGCCCGCCCTCAGCCACCGAAAGCGAAACCGTCCGCCGACCCCGTCGGCAGACCGTCAAGAAAGATCGAGGCTAGAGAGAGACACGTCCATCACTACGACTTCCCCTCGGCTGCAACTTAGCCGCCGGCAAAGCTGCGACTCTGGACACCAGAACGACCCGAGTTACTCCGGAAATACTTTTCGAATCACAGGATTTGAAACCAACTCAGGGATCTCTGAAATCAAGCTCGAATGCGCCTCGTGGAGGAAGTTGGAAAAAGCACTCACAAGCTCTTCACGCTCGACGGCTACCTGCCAGGGCCTTTTCGATGAGGTCACAGCAATAAGATCACCATCACGCCGCAAATCAATAACCTCTTCGCTCTCTGTGAAACCGAATGCCGCGTCTCCTCCCGAGGATATACGCCTCGCCGCATGAGAGAGTGAAAGGGCCAGATCTACGAGAGTCACAAACCTTCTCTTCGAGATTACCTCCACGCCAGATACGACCATCTCGACATTAACGCCGAAGTACTTGTAGCGAAGGTCAATCTCCGAAAGATCCGCCGGCTCGGCCTGCTTCGCCCCCTCCCAGGTCTTGCGCCAGGGAGAATCTGGCTCGGGGAGAGAGAAGGAAATACGAATCATGACTCCTCCTTACAGGAAAGGGCACTCGCCTAGAACGGGAAGGCGGTCACAACTTTGCCGTCATTCACGATCACACGGATTCTATTCAAATCTCCGCCCCCGTTTTCCGGACCAGCCTTACCGATCGGGGTACCGAAGTCCCAATCGTATATCTGACCGGGCCGCGGCTCACCAGTGACCGGGTCCGGCGTGTTTGGCCTCGGGGTACTGCGATTGATGGTATCAATAATCCTCTGACGAACCTTCTTCTCCTTACCAATTAGAATGCCCGACTCGTCGTCTACGAGCGAACCACCTGGCCTGTGACGGTCCACAATGTGCTTCCAGTCCCCGTTCTCCAGGGCTGCGGCTCCGCAAAGTCTGTTCGAGTTGTGAACCAGGACTGGAGTCTGGTCCGCGAGCACATAGTACGTGTGCTTGTCGCTGATGGTCAGGTTGTAGACGGTGGTCTGGGTGGTCCAGCGTTTGAGGGCTGTGATCTGGATGTGGGTGCCGGTGCTGGTCTGGAGCCACTGGCCGGGCTGGAGGTTGGCGGCGTCGATCCATTCGTCGAGTTCGGGGACCCAGAAGGGGTGGCCGTCGGTGGCGGTGACGGTGGCGGTCTTCTTACCGGGTTTGCCGTCGAGGTCGATGGTGATCTCGACCAGGTTCTTGGATCCGGTGCCGACGATCTCTGCGGTGACGGTTTCTATGCTGGTTTTGCCGGTTTCGGGGTCGGTGGCGAGTACCTTGTCGCCGACCTTCACGTCTTCGATGGGTTTCGTGGTGCCGTCGGCCATCAGAACCGGCGTGTCGGCAGTGAAGCTGTTGCTTTCACATGAAGGAGACTTGGAACCTGCTTTGGGATCCGCTTCGTCAGATTTTCTTGCCTTCTTGGCGTCTCGGGCCAGCTCACCCGCATTCTTGGCCAGCTTTCCCACGACCTTGAGGCCTTTGAGAAACGGGACATCCAGGAGCATGGACCCACAGACCTTGGTCGGCCCAGGCGCGGTAACGCAGTCTGTTGCAGCTCCCACGTCCGGCAGCAGGAGGTCCTCAACCGCTTCGCGTACTGGCGCGCCGTCTTCCCAGAATGGGGTCACTTTGGGAATGCAGGTGAGCACGTGCATGCCCACACACCCGCCTGACGGGGCGGTTGTGAAGGTTGCCTGGGTTGCGGTCGCACCGCCTCCGCCGCCTCCGCTGCCGCCGCCGCTGGAGACGCTGCGGTTGTAGTTCTTGTGCTGGACGACCCGTCCTACCGTCTCCTGGATGAGGTCGATGATGCCTTTCCAGAAGAGGCCGGTGGGGTCGGCGTGGGTGATCGGGTTGTTGTTGGCGTAGGCGTATCCCTGCCACTGTTGGGGGTCGGTGAGATCCATCAGTGGGTCGACAGAGATGAATCTTCCGGTTGTCGGGTCGTATTCGCGTGCGCCGAGGTGGGTCAGGCCAGTGGTGGTGTCGGTGGTGCCGCCGACGAAGCCCTTGCTGCCGGGCCAGTCGGCCGGTTCCTGGCCGCGGGGGCTGCCGAAGGGCAGTTCGCGGCGGCGCTGGAGGTCCGTGTTGGCGGCGTTGATGGCGAGTTGGCCGGTGGCGTGGTGGTCGGCGATGGTGAACCAGAGGCTGCCGTCGTCTTCCTGGACGGCCTGGTGGCCGTCGCCGAGGTCGTAGTAGCGGGTGGCCTGGGCCTTCGTGGCGCCCTTGGGGAGGGTGACCTCGGTGTGGCCGAGGTAGAGGGTGGTCTCGCTGGAGGTGCGGCCGATGAGGCGGTTGCCGTCTGCGTCGTAGAGGTATGAGGTGCTCTTCGTGCCGCCGGCGCCGTCCGGTTCGGAGACCGAAGCCAGGTGGCCCTCTGCGTCCCAGGTCAGGTTCTGGGTGCTGCCTGCCAGGGTGCGGGTTTTCGTGTTGCCGGCTTCGTCGTAGGTGTAGCTGTCGGTGCTCGTGCCCGTCGGGCCGGTTCTCGTCACGTCGGTGAGAGCGTGGGGCTGCGGCTGGCCGGGGGCGGGGTAGCTGTAGGTGTACTTGGTGTCCTGGGCCGCGCCGCCGGGCGCGGTGTGGTCGGTGTGGGTGGTGCGGTTGCCGGCCTTGTCGTAGGTGAAGGACTGCCAGTACGCCGCCGGGCCGCCCACTACGCCTTGGGACGGTGCTGTCTCGCAGCTCTCGTCGGCTTCGGTCCAGGCTTCGGTCATGCGGCGCAGGTAGTCGTAGGTGAAGCACTGGTTGTCTGTGCCGGTGCGGTTGACGTCCGAGACCGAGGTGATGTTGCCGGTCTCGTCGTAGGCGTAGGTGGCGTACTTCTCGACACCGGGGACGTTCTCCCGGTCCACGCGGGAGTTCTTCAGGCGCTGGGTGCCCCACTCGTAGGTGTTGGTGATCCTCGCGCGCCGGCTGCCATCGCCGGCGGCCAGGTCGTACTGCAGCGGCTGGCCGGTGTTGCGGTACTCGAGGACGGACGAGCTGCCCCAGGCTCCGTACGCCTTGGTGGGCCGCAGGATGTCGTCGTAGGCGAAGGTGATGCCGCCGCCGGGCAGTGATCCGGCCGCCGAGTAGGTTTCCCCGGCGACCAGGCCGTTGGCCTTGTACGAGGTGCCGGCCTGGTAGGTGCCGGCCAGCGCTCCTTCCTTGGCGGGGATGGTGACGGCTGTTCGGAACGGCCGGTAGAGCTGGTCGTAGGCAGTGACCCGGTAGGTGTAGGCGGCTCCGTCTTCGTACCGGGTGGAGGCGGCGAGCTGGCCCTTGGCGCCGGCGATGGTGTCGTAGACCCACTGGGACCGGAGGGTCCCCGTCGGTGAGTCGTTACGCAGCTCGGTCTTGCGGCCCAGGCCGTCGTAGACATGGGCGAGCTTCACCCCGCGGGCGTCGGTGGTCGTGGTGAGCTGGCCGCGGTCGTCGTACGTGGAGGTGGTGGTGCCCTTGTCGGGGTCGTTCGCCGTGATCTGCCGGCCGAGCTGGTCGTAGCGGTAGGACCATTCGTTGCCTGCGGGGTCGGTGAACTTGGCCAGCTCGCCGCGGGGGGTGTAGGCGTAGCGGGTGGTGTCGTAGGCGGCCTCGGCCGCGCGGGCGTGGTGCTGGCGCAGTTCGGTGGTCTGGCCGTGGGCGTCGGTCAGTGTGGTGGTGGCGGTGCCGCCTTGCGGCGGGATGACGGTGGTGCGGTCGCCGTGGTAGCTGGTGGTCGTGGTGGCGAGGATCCGGTGGGGGTTGCCTTCGCCGTTGCCGGAGACCTGCTCCTCTTTGATGACGCGGCCGAGACCGTCGTAGCCGAACCAGGTCTGGGTCTCTACGCTCTCCGCGTCGGCAGGCTTGAACAGGGCCGCGGCCGGGGCGCCGGTGGTGTAGTACTGGGAGAAGATCTTCTCCCTCAGGCCGCGCTCGTCGTAGAACACGTCATTGACCAGCCGCCCCCCATCGGGCCCAGGGGTCTGGGTCTGGCGCTCGCGCAGGAAGCCGTCGTAGAGCAAGTAGGAAGTGAGCTGTCCGCCGCCGCCCTCGGTGAGCGTCTTGGTGGATACGGCGACCGGTTTGCCCTCGGTAACCTGGTAGTCGAACTCGTGGGTGGGCAGTTGGCTGGTGTTGCGGTCGGGCAGCCAGACTTTGGTGGAGCGGCCGAGTGCGTCGTAGGCGAACTCGGTGGCTTTTCCGTTGGTGTCGGTTTCCCTGAGCGGCAGGCCGCGCAACGTGGCCACGTCCGTCGTGGTGGTCTGCGCGGTGGTGGCGTCTCCGGCCTTGGCCGGCGGGCTTGTCGTGACGACCTGGGTGACGAGGCCGGTGGCCGGCTTGTACTGGGTCTTGTCGGTGCGGCCGTCGTCCCGCTGCGTCCGTGAGACGAACTTACCGGCCGCATCGAACACCAGGTTCGCGGTCAGGTCGGTGCTGCTGGTCTCGCGGCCGTAGGCGTCGTAGGTTGCCCCGGATTCCAGGTACACCGCCTCGGAGGCGGTGTGGGACTTCAGTACGGCGGTGGCGGTGGCGTCGCCCTTCGTCGGCTTGCCGGGGGCGGCGGTGATGGCGTCGCCGTCGTAGGCGGTGCGGGTATCGGAGATCACGTCCTTGGTGCGGTCCACCGTCCCGTCGCATCCCTTGGCGACCGTCTCGACCCGGGCGGGCAGGGTGAGGATGTTGTCGTCCTCGTTGGTCGCGTACGTGGTGCGGGTGCAGCGGTTGTCGACCGCGGTGGAGGTGTCGCCGAAGTCGTCGACGTGGGTGACGCGCCCGGCGATGGTGTCGTAGGTGTTGCTGACCTGGGTGGTGCGCCAGTCGGTGCCGGCGCCGTTGTCCAGGGAGGTGAAGGTCTTGCGCTGCGCGGCGCCGGTGAAGTTGGCGGTGACCGTTCCCCAGTTGCGTTCCTTCTTGGCCGTCTGGTGGTGCCAGGGCCGGCTGACGGCCTTGTTGAGTACCTTGCCGCCGGGGCCGGAGAACTCGACCGTCTTGTACGCGAAGCCGGCGGCCGACTCATGGTCGGTGAGCGGGTCGCCCTCCCCGGTGCCGAGGCTGACGGACACGTTCTTGGTGCCGCCGGAGGGGCTCTCTCGGTCGCCGTGCATTCCGCGCAGGAAGTAGGTGTCGGACTGCGACTTCATCGCAGCGTCACCGCCCTGCCCGCCGGTCTTGACGCGCACCTGGCCGTAGCCTCGCCATTGCGACCAGGTCTTGAACTTCTCCTTCGTCAGCCCGTCGTCATCGTCGTAGTGCCAGGCCGCCCCGCCCAGATACTCGTAGCGGGTGACGGAGTCGAGGGCGCTGCCCGTGCGGTCGGAGGCGGTCACGGACGTGGTGACGTACTTGTTGAACCACTGCCGTTCCGGGTCGGCGGCGGCGCTGCCGCCGATGTACTGGGGGAAGCAGCGGGTGGTGTTGGTCTGCGGGGTGGGCAGGGCGTTCCAGTCACAGGCCGGTTCGGAGTAGTTGGCGATGGTCTCGCCGCCGTACTCGTCGGCGATGGTGGACAGCCGGGCCTTGATGAAGGGCGCGTAGCCGTCGCCGGTCTTGTCCAGGCGGTTGGCCAGTTGGGTGTAGGTGAAGGTGGTCTTCGGCAGGGTGATCGCCGGGGTGGCGGTGTGGCCGGTGTGCTGGATCGAGTCGAGCAGGAGTTGGTAGTCGATGTCGGCCTGGCCCCAGCGGTGTTCCAGCTTCCAGGAGTCGACCGGGCCGTAGGTCCCGTCGCTCTTGAGGACCTCGGTGGTCACTTCGGTCAGGCGCTTGCGGGTCCAGAAGCTGGGCGCAAGTCTGCCCTGGTCGCAGGTGGCCGTTTCGCCGCAGTTCAGGTCCCAGGGCGTGTCGTACCAGTAGGCGGAGTCGGTGCCGATCGAGTCGCAGGTCGTCTGCGCGTTCGGCAGGCACCGCTCGCCGCTGCTGAAGTCGACCTTGGCCAGGGGCTTCGTGTCGTACACGGAGGAGTGCTTCAGCCCGTACTCGATACGGTCCAGGCTGCCGCCGCGGGTGTAGCGGGTGTTGTTGTCCGCCTTCAGGTTGCGGCCGTAGGAGTTCTCCTCCTGGTGGTAGTAGTAGGAGATGGCGTTGCCGTGCGGGTCGACGACGTAGTCGAGGTTCCAGCGCCAGGCCTGCTGGCACCAGGACGAGCCGAAGCCGGCGGCGTCGTGGCACGGCTCGCCGGAGTCGTCGCCGAACACCGGGACCTTCCAGGCCGAGCCCGTGGTCTCCTTGCCGCTGGCCCAGCCGGGCAGGCGGTTGTAGCCGAAGTAGTAGCGGATGCCGTTGGGGTCGGTCAGCCGCCAGTACTCGCCGTCGTTGTCCCCGTTGCCGCGGTCTGCTGAGGCGAGGCGCTTGATGCGGGTGCCGTCGTCCTTCTTCAGCTTCCACTCGTCGGCGCCGGCCGGGACGAGTTCACCGGCTTGGCCGTTGAAGGAGATGAACGCGTTGTCGTAGCCCCAGCACAGGTCGGCCGGCTTGTTGCCGTCGGGGTGCTCGACCCCGTCGTCCGCGCACGGCTTGTACCGGCGCTCGATGAACCCGGGCCACATCTCGAATCCGTCGCCGACCCACGAGGACTGGTTGTTGGTGCCGCCCGTGCGCCCGTCGACGCCACCGGAGGAGTACGACAGGCCGACCTTCGGAGTCAGCTCGCCCGGCACCTCCGGAACAGGGATGTCGTACTCCCAGGTGAAGTCGCCTGTGTTCAGGTTGGTGTTCCAGGTGGCAGAGGGAGACAACTGGGTGGCCTTGAAGTCACCCTGGTCGCCTTCCGCCGCGGTAGTGACAGCCAGGACTGTCGGCTCGCCAGCACGGAGGGCGACCGCGTTGCCGGTCAGAGTCTGGTTCTCGGTGTCGTTGGTCGTCGCGACGGGCATGGCCGTGCGGCAGGCGGACTTCGCCGGGGTGGTCAGAGCACAGGCGGGCAACTGGACCAGCGTGAGCCGGGAAGCGTGGCCGCCGCCATATGCCTCCGCGAAGCTGCTGTAGTCCAGTTCGACGCCCGCGCGGCCCTGCGTACCGTCCTTGCCGGTGAGACTGAAAACGGGCCCGCTGGCGCCGGTCTTCTCCGCAGTCGTGCGTGTCAAGGTTCGGATCTCGGCTCGGCCGGTCGCGATCCGCTTGCCATCCTTCACATCGGCCTTGGCTGCGAGCAGCCGGACGGGCGGCCTGCCGGCCGAATCCGCCTTGCGGGCGCCCGCGGCCGGTATCTCGACGGTCGTGCTACCAGGTTCGGGCCATGCCGCCTCGGGGGCTCGTGAGGGTGTGCGGGGGCCGTCGCTCTGAGGGCGGGGCTTGACTTTGCCCACCGTGCCGGGAACCACCTCGCCGGGCGAGGGCGCTTGGGGCAGTACGCCGCTGTCGGCGGTGGCCGCCGGTAGCGCCGCGGCCTGCAGCAGCGTAGCGCTCATCACCGCCGCCGCACCGAGAGCCACCTTCCGGCGCAGCCCGGCGCCGATGTGCCCACGCGATCTGATCATGCTCATGCTTGCCCCTCCCGGGCGCGGCGCCCGCTGTCCAAGGCAGCAGGTACCAGAAGAGAAGATCGAAGACTGGCTGGCGGAACTCGGCGGTGCGTCAGCCGCCCGGTGGTACCTGGGTGGGTACGTCGAACCACTGGGAGGCGAGCCAGGCGACCTGGTCTTCGCTCAGCGGGCCCTGGAAGGCCCAGACGTCGTCGATCGTGCCGGGGAAGTACTCATCGAAGCCGCCGGCTGTCTTCGCGCGGCCGATCTGCAGTTCCCCGGTGGCCTTGAACGACTGCGCGTGTTCCGCCCACGGCACCAGGTCCTTGCACCCGGCCTGGTCAGGCTCACCGTCGCCATCGCTGTCGGCGCAGGCGGTCTCTTCCAGCACGCCGTTGACGTACAGCTTCAGCTCGCGGGCGAAGCCGTCGTAGACCAGTGTCAGGTGGTTCCACTCGCGTACGTCGTAGAAGTTCGCGTTGTCCGCGCGTACCACCGGCGCGTCCGCGGCATCGGATGACGGGAGGACGACCTGCCATCTTCCCGGTGCGTTCGGATCCGCCGCGTCCGGTAGATACCGGACGGAGAAGGCGTTGGTTGCGCTGCCTTCGGCGCTGGCTACCGTCACCGCGCCGTCGGGCGTGGCCGCGGCCTGGGCCCAGCCTGTGAGGGTGAAACTGCCTGAGGTGTCGACCGGCATGCTCGCGGCAGCGTGGTCGTCGACGCCGTCGAGTTGCAGGCCGGAGAAGTCGATCCAGCCCGGGCCCAGTTTCGATCCGCCCTCCAGGGTCATGGGCCTGCCTTCCCCGCTGGCGTCCGGGGTGGTGGCCGGGGCGCTGTCCGACATCTCCTCGAACAGCCACCGGCCCTTGACGAAGGCGCGCTGTTTGTAGAGCTGCTGGACCTCGGCCGGGGAGATGGGTCGGTCGAAGAGGCGGACGTCGTCGATGGTGCCGGGGAAGTGGCTCTTGAGGGTGTTGTTGACGGAGACGGCGCCGACGTACATGGAACCGGCGGCGTAGAAGGCGTCCACGAGGGTGGTGGAGCCGGCTTTCTTGCCGTTGATGTACAGGGTGAGGGTGTTGGCTGTGGTGTCGTGCACGCCGACCAGGTGCGCCCACGTGCCCGCGTAGGCATCTCCTGGCTGGTCGGCCATGGCCCGGACGATCGGCGCGCCGGGAGTGTCGGAGGCGTATTGGTTGAAGACCCAGCGGTCGTAGGCGGCGGAGTAGTAGAGCTCGAAGCCCAGCGCGAACTCCCCTGCCTGGGCGACGACGGTCGCCTGGCGGTCGGGTTTGGCGTCGAGCTTCGCCCAGGCGGAGACGGCGAAGGATCGTTCGCTGTTGATGTGCGGTCCGGAGGTCTGTCCGATACGGGCGTAGCCGTCGGTGCCGTTGAACTTTGTCGCCTTGCCCGCCACGCCGGGCACGCCGGTGGTCACGCCGCCGTGGTACCGCGCGGGGAGCACGCCGCCGCGGCCGGAGACCTCGGTCGCGCCGGCGGGCTCGTCGAGTTCGAAGACGGCGATGGCGGGGCGGCCGGGGTCGCCGATGGTCTGCTTGGCGTAGAGCTTGTCGACCTCGTCCTGCGCGATGCGCTTGTCGAAGATCTGGACCTTGTCGATAGTGCCGGGGAAGAAGTCCCTGGCCAACCCGGCCGCCGAACCGGCGCCGAGTTGCAGCCCGCGGCGCGCGTTCCAGGTACTGACGAAAGGTGCCTCGCCGACGAGGGTGCCGTCGACGAACAACTGCAGCTTGTCCTCGACGGAGTCGTACGAGCCGACGAGGTGGGTCCAGGTGCCGGTCTGGACGCCGCCGGGGTTCGGTGCCATGGCCCGGGAGACGGTGGCGTCGGGGGTGTCGGCGGAGAAGCCGTTGAAGATCCAGCGGTCATGGGCGGCCGCGTAGTGCAGCGCGAAACCCATCCGCTCGCTACCCGGTTGGGAAGCGACGACGGCCGCGCCGGTCGTGGGTTTGGCGTCCAGCTTCACCCAGGCCGAGACCGTGAAGCCACCGGTGTTGTTGACCGCTGACAGATCGGTGGCCGCGTAGGCGTCGGTGCCGTTGAGCCCGAGCGCCGTGCCGTCGGCCCCGGCAGCGCCGGTGGCCGCCCCGCCCTTGAGGGCAAGGGTCCGCGCCGGCGTGGAGCCTTCGGCCTCGGTGGCGCCGGCCGGCTCGTCGAGTTGCCAGGTCGCGCGGTCCGGCTGGCCGGCCTTGACGCGGAACTGGTAGGTGCGGATCTCGCTGTTGTTCCCGGCCGTGTCGAAGGACTGGGCTGTGATGAAGTTCAGCCCCGGCCTCGTCGGGAGGATCTTCACGTCTCTGGCGGCGCCGCCGGAGGTGGAGATCTGGTTGCCGGGCATGGGGTCGCCGTTGATGCCGTACAGATAACGGGTCGCATCCGCGGCGGGCGAGTCGAGGGTGAACGTCCCGTACTGGCCCACTCCGTCGAGCCACGGATCATCGGGGTTCGATGGATCGGATTCCGGATACTCACCTGAGCTGATGGTTGGCGCCGCGGGCTCGTTCGTGTCCCAGACGAAGTAGCAGGCGGTCTTCGTATCGCCCGCGTACGACCACGGCGACCACTGCGCCCCGTCGTAGGCGCGGGCATACCAGTTCACGTCCTTGTTCTTCGGGATGGCGTCGGGGCCCGAATTCGGCAATGCCATCGGGAAGGTGGAGCCGGAGCTCTTGGACGTGGTCTTCGGTGGCTTCCAGCTACCGCCGTCCCATTTGGCCTGGAACTGCACCGCGACGTTGTCGCCGTCCGGGTCTCGGACGTCATGGGCCTGGATCTTGCCCAACGAGCGGATACGGGCCTTCTCACCGGGCCGCTTGCACACCCCGCCGTACTCCATGGTGAGCTGCGCCATCTTGATCTGCGGCGGCGGACGGTTGTACTTCACCCGCAAGAAAGCCTTGTCCGAGAACCGCTTCCACGCGTACTTGTCGTCCTCGCTGGCCGCACGCAGCCCGAACGTCATTGTCGACCACTTGTTGTTGGCCGCCTGCTGCACCGCGGCCTTGATGCCGAACTCCGCGTCCTTCGCGGCACAGCCGTCGTAGCCGTAGGCGAAGGATCTCGTGTCCAGCTTGTCGAGCCAGAACCCGGAACCCGCGTCCTGGCTGTTCCACGTGGTGGACGAGCTGATGTCCTTCGTCCTCCACAGCTCCACACTCCGCTCGGAGCAGGACGCTGACCAGATGTTCCGTACGACGAACTCCGCCGACAGGATCGACTTGCCCGCGAACCGGGACGTCGGGATGCGGTAAAAGACCCGCTTGGTGTCATGCGGCGCGCAGTAGTCCCAGCCGCAGTAGCCCATCCCGGCGTTGTCCTCGCCGTTGAACTTCCACTGCGGCGACGACGCCCAGTACTTCGAGGCGAAGGTCCACGCCGACGCCCGCGGCGAATACCACTGCGGATCGATGAACACCGGATAGACCGTGTCCGCACCCTTCAGCACCTGAGCATCCGGCGTAAGCACCAACTGGTCAGGCGCATGGGCGACCTGGACGTCGACCGGCGCCAGCTTGCCTGTCTCCCCCGCCGCCGGCTCATCCGCCGCAGGATCGCTGCCGGCCGCACCGTGGGCGCCGGGGGTGGTCCCGCCGCTGGAGTCCCACATGACCGGCTGCGGTGCCTCGAACACCGCGCCCCCGGCACCGGCGTCGACCGCTTCGAGGCCACCGGCCGCCGTCTCGCGCACGGACATCCCCGTCGAGTCCAGATGCAGCCGGAGTTGCGCCAGCTCCGGATTCTGCGCGGCCTCCGCGGACTTGACGACCAGCAGTTGGGTGAAGCCGTCAGCCTGCACTCCCATGCGCAAGTCGACTCCCGGCAACACCTCCGGGTAGACGGCCGCGTCATCCTCCAGCCTCGGCTGCGGCAGCTCACCCGGCCACGACAGCGACAACTCCCGCCCGGCCTTGGACATGCGCACCAGCGGCGCCGTACCGCCGCCGGAGAACTCCATACCCACGGTGGTCGCTCCCGGCGCCACCATGCCGTCCTCAGCCGGGGCGAGCCGGGTGTCGATCGCCTTCCACTCACCGCCCACGCGAGTCCGTACGGGCCGGAGGTACTCGCGCGCCTCCAAGTTCCCGTCGGGGGTGGCGAACACGTCACTGGACTCGCCGCGCAGCGAGGCGATCTCCACCGGCTCACCGGTACGTTCCGCCCGCGCCGCCGCCTGTTCCTCGGTGTCCGCAACCTCAGTGTCCTCGGCCGCCGCACCCGCCTTGGCATCCGACGCTGCCGAGGGCGCGCGCGTGCTGCCCGGAGCGGCACCCGCCTCCACGACGGGTGCCGTGCCCAGAAGCAGCGCAGTGCCCAACCCCGCCGTCAACCAAGCCCGATATCGCCGCCATTGCTCACGCATCACCACAGAGCCCCACCCCTGAGACAACGGAACGTAACGTCGCGCTAACCTAACGGGATGAGCACGGGTGGACTAGACCTTCTTAACGGGCAAACCCGGTAATTCACCCGTGCCACTCGTGACTTGCATCACACCAATTGCCCCTTCAGGCATGTGTACTTCAACAAAGACCAGCGAATATAAACCAAAGAGCACCCAAGTCAGGACACTTCTGAAGAGATTCGGGCACACGCGTGCGATTCCCTCGGCCGCCTCCTCCCTCCGCGGCTCCGTCAGTCCCGCAGGCACCTCCGAATCGCGGCGGGCATCGCCGTCACCGGGTTGGGTGCAGAAGTTCACGTCGCGATCGCGTGTGACGTGGGTTCAGGCACGGCGTCCATCGCGGAGGACACGAACCGGCGACCGGCCGTCTATCACGTGACCAGAATGGTGCTGGCAATCACCACTCCCCCAGTCTCCGGTTTCCCCGCCTGTTCCCATGCTCTGGGTCCCCTGCCGGGGATTCGCGGGGGAACGGGATGGCCGAGCGGCCCCGCCCAGCGGCCCACAGGGGCGACGGTGTGCCGTTCACACTCCGCCCCCCGGGGGGGGCGTTCCTCGATTGCTCGGCCGACGCGGGCGTACATGCCCGTCCGCCCGCACTCCGTGCGCCGACTCGCCCGTTGAGCGCTCCCCAGTCAATATCCAGCCAGGGCGTTCTGCCTGATCGACGGCAGATGATTTCAGGGCAGTCCGCTGTGTGTAGTGGGTGTGTAAATGGACCGTAGTGATGCATGAGAAACCCCAGGTCAGCCGCAAGAACGCGCGAGGCGCAACTGCCCTCGGCGTACAGGCCGACTCGTCCGCCTTACGGCCCTGACCTGGGTGTTTACCCGGGTCGGGGTCGTTCTCCACGCCAGGATGCGCAACGTCTCCACGTGCGGTTTCCCGGAAGTTCCCGCGTGTTTGTGTCATGGATGTGTAACGCGATCTTGGTGTCGGGGCAGCAGTGAGGCTGGAGGATAGCTGGACAGCGGTGAGAACCGCCACGGGCCTACTCCCCGAGCCCGAACTGGGCCCTCAGCCACGCCGGGTTGAGCTTCAGCGTCTTGTTGTCGGGGAGGAGTTCGAGGACCTGTATTCCGTCCATGTTCAGGAGCTGGGTGAGGACGGCGGCGTAGCCGCGGGCCCGGGTCGGCGGCATGCCCGCGGCGGCGGCCACGGCCGTCTGAGGGAGCGTGTTGTTCTCGCAGAGCGCGGCAAGGGCCTGGCGGAGTCTTTCCGGGTCCTGTTTGCGAGGGAGCAGAGCGAGCTGGTCACTGAAGGCCGGCGAGACGAAGAGGTCGTCCAACAGCTGCTCCACCGGCGACTGACCTTGCACGGAGAGCACTGTTCCCTCGGTCTCGGAGGGTTGGGGGGACACCGCGACCTCAAACAGACCCGCGTCCTGAGGAGCAGACTTCTTCGGGGTACGCCTGGGCTTCGCCGACTGCGTCGTCCCGGTCTTCACGGAGCGGGGTGCCGAAGTCGCGTGCAGACGCATCGTGTCCAGTTTCCACCAGCGGGGCTCATATGTGTCCGTGAGTTGCCGCCACCCTGGCGGGATGTGCTCGGCCGCGCCGTCCGGCAGGTACGCGAGCACAGGGATCGTGAACTCGGCCGGGTGCACTCCCCCGTGGTAACCGGCGGCACGGTTGGTGTAGCGAGTGTCGGCCGACCACAAGGCGACGATGGGGCCTCCAACCACGCGTGGCCCAGCGAGCACCATCTCCGCCTCGCTTACAAGTGGTTCGGCGCCACCGTCCGGGACCTCGCGGTAGCGCGCGTTGACCACCTCGGGGGTGGGTACCTTGACGCCCCGGTGCTCCAGTACGTGCCCGTGGTCGCTGGTGATCACTACGGCCATACCCTGCCGGCGGGCCTCGTCCAGCAGTGGCGTCAGGGCGTCGATGTCGTCGATCGTCCAGTCCCACTCGTCGAGGCGTTCGTCGTTCTTCAGGCCGTCGTCGACGGTGTTGAGGACGATCGCGAGGTGTGACGCGTCGTCAGCCAGCGCCGCTTCCAGGTCGGGCCCGAAGCATCCACCCGTGTCGGCGGGGCGGAGGTCGTCCTTGTGGAAGACAGCCGCCTTCTGCCCCGACCACAGCCGCAGGGACGGGAATTCACGCCTCTCGGCCTTCTGGTCGCCGCGTTGCAGCCTGGCGGTGAGGAGGGTGGTACGGCTGACGGCGGTGATGGTGGGCAGCGCGGCGGCCATCGCCTGACGGGTGGGCGGAAGCTTCTTCTCGCCGGTGGGGTCGTACTCGGTCCAGTGCGCCGCGAGTTCCTCACCGAGCTGTCCCGCGAGCGCGGCGCTCATGCCGTCCACGACGAGCAGCATCAGCCTCCGTTGGGACTTCACCACAGGCTTCGCGACCCGCTCCAGGAAGGTCTCGACCGTCAGCATCGAACCAGGGGCTGCACCCGCCGCGGTCCACTCGGCGACCTGCTCGGCGAAGGCCCGGTCCATGCGCCGCCGCACCTTGCGCACGTCAGCGGCGAGCGCCTCGTAGGCTCCGGACAGGGCGGGCTCGGTGTCGCCGCCCGCCTCCAGGTGCTCCAACGCGCGGTCGGCCCAGGAGAGTTCGGCGTTGTAGTGGGCCAGGGCACCCGCGACGGTGTCCGGTGTCCACACGGGTTCGGTAGCCAGCCACTGCACCAGGCGCACGGCCATCCGGGCGCGGCCGATCCGGGTGCGGGCCGTCTCCGCGAGGTGGTGCGCCTGTACCGCGCGCAGCGCCGTACGGCAGGCGTCGAGATCGCGGCCGGTGATCGCCGACCCCACGGCGGCCAGGCGCGCTTCGAGTCCGGCCGGCAGGTAGCGGCTGTGCCCCATGGCCTCGGTCGCCCCGAGATGTCCGGCGAGCCGTTCGGCGTCCGGGGTGACCTCGGCGAGGAGTTGTGCGTTGCGTGCGACGAGGTTCTCGACGGATTCCCCGTAGCGCCGCATGGCCTCGTCGGGGTACTCCCGGCCGAGGATGTTCTCCGCTCGACCGCGCGCCCGGAATACCTGGGGGGCGGCTGGGGCGTGGTGCCACAGCGCTCCGGCGACGAGCCCGAACGGCAGGGCGACGGACGGCTCGTCGTGCTCCAGGATGGACAGAAGGACATCGGCGGTCGGCCCGGCCTGCTCCACCTCGGCGAGAAAGCACCGCAGCCCGGCACGCTCCCCGTCGCGCAGTGCGCGGTAGGCGCGCGGCCCTTCGGAGGAGGTGCGGCTCCACAGCAGCAGGGTGTCGATGTCGAGCGGGGAGGCCTCGTCGAGCAGCAGCCGCCGCCGCGCGAGGGCGGTGAGTGCGTGCGTGCGGGACAGGACCTGCCGGTTGAGGCCGGGCCAGCCGCCCGCGGGGGCGGCTTCGAGGAGCGCCTCGGCCACCCCCCAGGTCTCGTCGCTGAGCCTCGGATCGATACCGGAGGCAGTGAAGGTCTCGCGGATGAGGTCCCAGTTGTCGACGTGCTGGATGGCGTGCCGGTAGGCGCGGACCAGGATACCGGGGTCGAGTTCGGCGTCCTCCCGGTCGGTGAGCAGGACGAGAAGGGACGGATCCTCCGCCGAGCCAGGCCCGGGGGCGCCCAGGTGGCTGAGCGTCTCCTGGTAAAGGGCGAGCACGGAGGGCGCGGCGGCCACCCGGGCGCGTCGGCCGCCGTTCCAGGGCAGGATCGCCTGCTCCTCCCACATGGGTGCCGAGCGCAGGAGCACCACCTGGCGAGTCTCGCCGTCCGGCTGCAGTGGCTCTTTGAGCAGCGCGCGCTGACCCGCGAGGTAGTTCGCGACAGCGGTGGGCGTGAGGCGGGCGACCCCCGGGCCGGCCTGAGGCATCAGTCGACCACCTTCCACGTGATCTCGATGCCCTTGCCGGGATGCGCCGCCGCCACCTGGTGCAGGGCCTGCTCGACCTCGGCAGCGCTGCCCTGCAGGGAACCCGTACGCGCAGTGGTGTCGACCTTGGGGTGCGAGGTGTCGGTGGTCAGGGGCACCTGGTCCGGGCCGGGCGAGGCCGGAGTGTCGGTCGGTGGTTCGGTCCGCTGCTGTTGCCGCTGGACGGCCAGAGCCTGGGTGATCGATCGCTGGGCGCGCGGCAGGGAGTCCTGCAGCTTCCTGCTGAACTGATCCTCGCGCGCGTCCTCCTGGAGGGTGGTGAGAGCGTCCATGCCCGTGCCGAGTTCGAGCACGTCCCAGGAGGCGTTCTGCAGGGCGGGCGCCACCACGTCCGCCGTGGTGACGGAGGAGCCGAGCCGTTCCGGCGTCAGTTCGCCGAGGCCGAACGCGGCGAGGGCCTCGACGACCCGCTTGGCCCCGCGTCCCTTCTCGGCGAGCAGCTCCTCGAGCAGGGCCAGCCCGCGGCGTGCGGTGTGCAGGCGGCCGGTGACGGCGGTGTCGTCAAGGCCGAGGAAGTCAGCTCGCCGCTCCAGCTCGGCCACCAGCTCGCGATTGGCCGGCAAGAGCTTGTCGACGTGGGTGCGCACCAGATCGGCGAAGGAGTTGACGATCCGCCCGCGCCGCTGCACGGGGGCCTTCTTGCCGAAGATCTTCTCGTAGCGCGCGCGGGCCGTCTCCCAGTCCGGCTCGGAGGGCAGGGGCTGGCGGCGCAACGCCCAGCCGTCCTTGATCTCGCCCAGCTTGAGGTCGGCGACGGGGGCTCCGCCGATGACCCACACCCGGTCTTCCATCTCGCCGTACGCGGCCGCGACGAGCTGCTGGACGTGGGTCGGGAGCCCCATCCGCTGCGGTTCGTCCATCCACGCGGTCAGCAAGCCGTAGCCGATGTCCGCATCCGGGTCGTTCTTCGCGAGCCGATTGAAGTGCTCACGCCAGTAAGTGCCGAGGGTGAAGTAACTCTCCCCCATCGTACCGAGCTTGAGCGGCTGTGCGACCGTCTCCATCAGCTCCCGGTCTCCGCGCGGCACTACCTCTGCCTTGCCCTCCTTGGCCCGAGCGGCCTCACTGACATAGCCCAGGACGGTGCGCGCCTGGGCGGGCGTGACGGCCTCGGCGCCGAGGTCGGGGTGGCCCGGGTACTGCCAGGCGAGCACCCTGCCCGCGATCTCGCGGATCGCATCACGCGGGGCGGCGCCCAGTGCGAGCGCGGGCGTCGTCACGCCCGGCTTGGTGGCGATGTGGTCCGAGAAGTCGTCGAGGACGTCCCCCTCCTGCTTCTTCGCCAGGCCGTACGCCTGCCTGAACGCGGCGACGACCCGGTCGCGCAGGGTGTCGGCCTGCGTGGAAAGCAATCCTCGAGCCCGCACACGGTCGTCGGGGCCGAGGTGGGCGGCGAACCGGCTGTCGAAGTCACTGCCGCTGTTCAGGATCCGCTTGATGACCACGTACCGGTTGAAGTCCCCGTACATCGTCGTTGTCATATGGGTGGGCACCCAGGCGAGGGAGTGCTGAACCTCGGGGTGCCGCTCCCAGAAGCCGTTCATCCGGTTCACGTCTTCGCGCGGCCCGTACGCACCCTCGTCCCACGGAAGATCTATGACGAGTCGCCAGGTCTCGGTGTCGGTGGGAGTGAGCGTGGCGTAGGGGGTCTCCTCCCGGTCGGCGATATTGGCGAAGACGACCTCGGTACGGCGCTTGCTGCCCCGCCAGGTGAAGTCGAGGGTGTCGTACGCGTCGAAGCCGCCCTGCCCCTTGGCCGCGGTCAGCGCGAACTCCGAGCGCAACAGCTCGACGGCGGCGTCGTGGCGGTAGCGGGGCTTGTCGAAGGCTTCGCGTCCGTTGCGGACGACGGAGTCGATGTCCACACCGGACAGTTCCAGGCGTACGGTCATCGCCACGCCGTCGCCCGCGAGTTTGATCTCGGGAATCCGGCCCGCCCACTCCTTCAGCTTGTTGATCAGGGCGGGGATCTCGCCGCCGGGAAGGAGCGCCTTGATGGTGCCGGCGTTCAGGGCCAGGAGCCGCTTGACCGTCATGTTCTGGAAGGCCGGCGCGGCGGGCGCGAGGGCGGACAGGACGAGGGTCGACATCAGCCGGTCGTCGTCGGTGAACTGCTTGAGCCGACGGGAGAGGTCACCGTCCTCGACGGCGGCGGGGTCCTTCTGGTACGTCGCGACCTGCTCCTCCGTGACCCGGTGCTGGTCGAGGAGGTAGGGGCGCATCCGGTTGCGGTACAGCCGGTCGGCCTCCTCGAAGACGGCCCGCAGCTCGTCGGTGAACGGCTTGTCGCCGCCGCCCGAGATCAGCGCGTAGATGTCGCCGAGCGGCACCAGCTCGCCCACGCGCAGCAGATTGCGGCGGTGGGCAAGGAGTTCACCCATCAGCTTGAGGCCGGTCCGGGAGCGCTGAAGGGCCGAGGACAGGTGGACGAGGGTGTCCATGAAGGCGGGCGAGAAGGGATACGTGAAGCGGAACGCGGTCTCCGTGGCACCCACGTTGTTCCCGTCGCCGCCCAGGAGTTCGTCCCAGAACTTGGCGTTCGTGGACTTCGCCTTCTTGAACGCCTCCTCGATGACCGCCGCCTTCTCGGTCGTGTCCGGTTTGAGGAGGCGCGCGTGGGCGATCTGAGGAAGGTTCCGGTCCTCCAGGCTGATGCGGTCGAACCGGCCCGAGGCGAGCTCCAGGTTATCGACGATGGCCCGCTGGTAGCGGCCCCCGTCCTCAGCGGATCCGACCAGGTCGCGCAGGTCGCGCTGGCGCGCGATGAACGACACGACGGGGATGGCGCGGCGCTCGTCGCCGCTCTCCACCAGATTCGTGATCTTGGCGGTCTCCCGGGACACGAACTCAGACTCGGATATGCGGGAGGCGAACCACAGGATCAACTCGTCGAGGAAGAGCACGATCCCGTCGTAGTTCAGACTCTTCGCGTGCTGGGCGATCACCGACAGGCCCCGGTCGAGGCTGATGAAGCCACCGTCCTGTTCGACAGCACGCTCCTCGTAGCCGGGAAGCACCTTGGCCGTGTCCTGAGCGAGCCGGGCCCGCAGCTCGCCGGGGGTGGACGGATCGGCGGGGTTGAACTCCTGCCCGACCTCCAGCTCCTCGGCGGCCATCGCCTGGTCGAGAAGCTCAGCGGTCCAGGCGAAAGCGGACCCGAACTCGCCCCATTCGCCGCTGGCGGCCTCGGCGGACGCGGCCTCGGCGGACGCGGCACCCTCCAGGAACTTGATCACGTCCTCGTCGCCGAGCCGCTCCCGCATGGACTGCAGGTCGCGGAACATGGCGTCGGTTCGGTACACCCGCGGGATCGGCGCGCCGGGCTCCAACTCCTTGATCCGCTTGACGTATCCGCCGAGGATCCGCTGCTCCATGGACTTCGCGTCCAGCATGTGCACCGGCACCATCAGGAATCGCCGGTCGCCGCCCTGCAGCCACCCGTTCTTCGCGAACACCGGGTCGAAATCGGTTCTGCCGCGAGCTGCCGGCGCCTGGTTGAGCAGGGCGTGCAGTACGGCCATGAAGTGCGACTTACCGGCACCGAACGAGGCGTGCAGATACGCGGCCTTCGAGGAGTGGCTGTCGACGGCCGCCTTGATGATGCCGAGGGCCTCGTTGAAGTGCTTCACGAGGTCGTCGGTGACGACGTACTCGGCCAGGGCCTTCGCCACGCCGTCGGGGGTGGTGGCGTCGGCGAGCTGCAGGACGTAGTCGGAGCTGGACACCTCCGGCTTGATGTTGATCAGCTCGCGGAGGAGAGGGGTGCCGGGGTTGCCGTTCGCGGGGTTCGCTGCCATGTCTGCTTCTCTGCCTCTGCCTCTGTTCACTTCGTCTTCTTGGCGCGCCCGCCGCGCGCCGCCGCCGCGGGCCGCCAGGCCCGGATGTCGTCGTCGGTCAGCCCGTGCTCACCCTGGAGGGCGAGACGGAAGTCGTGGAACGCCTGCGCCGCCGACTGGCCGAAGTCGGGGAGGTACTCGCCGTGCCACTGGTCCAGCCACGGCTGGAGTTCGAGCAGGGCGGCGAGGTACGGGATGAGTTCGTCTTGCGTCAGCTGGTTCTCGTTGAGGTAGCCGACGATCGCCTGTGCCTGCTGGAGGTGGTCCCAGCCCGCCCAGCCGAGGAGCGCGGGGGTCTGGGTGTTGTGCGCGCCGTAGGAGATGAAGCGCTCCTTGGGGACGTCGAGCTTTCCGCGCTGAGCCCAGAAGCTGGTGCGCAGGAAGTCGGCGGAGGTGTACTTGGGTGGCACGTCGGTCGCGGCCCTGATCTTCCGCTTCTCGTCCTCGGAGGTCGCGGCGTCCTCCGCACGCTGCTTCTCCCAGGTCCGCTCCCAGTCGGCACGCTTCTTGAGACCGGCGGGCTTGTAGCGCAGAGCGGCGGTGGCCGGGACGTGCTTGTCGCCGACCAGCTCGGCGACGGTCTTCGCGAAGTCGGCGCGGGGTGTGTAGAGGTTTAGGACGGCGGCGAAGTCGTCGTCCTCCTGGAGGCGGTCGGTCAGACGGGGTAAGGAGATGAGGGACGGCTGATCGGCACCGTCGAACCACAGCTCGCGCTTGGCCTCGATCCGGTCGAGCAGCCAGGCACGCAGGGCCGCCTTCTGCATGGCGTCCCAGCCGTCGGTGGCCCAACGCCGTTTGTACTCGGGGCGCTCGACCATGCCGATGGCGGAGTTCGACTCCATCATCGCGATGCGCTGCTCGACGACGTCCTTGTACGCGGCCGGCCAGTGGTCCGGGAGTTCGGTGATGGGTGAGGAGTTGTGCCGCGTGAACCACTCGGAGGACGCCTCGCCGCGCTCGATGGCTCGGGCCAGCACGATCTCGAAAGCGCGCTCGCCGAGGTCGAGCGGCGGGACGTCGGCCGGGTCGGCGGGGCGGAGGTCGGTGTCGGTGAGGCCGTAGAGGGAGTAGACCTGCCAGTCCAGCTCCTCTTGGAGGGCGATCATTTGGGCACGGGTGGCTTCATAGGTGGCGCGGGCTTCCCGGAGGGATGCGGCGGTGGGGGTGCCTGCGGTGGTTACGGCGGAGGGGGTGGTGGAGAAAAGTCTCTGCGCGGCGGTGTCCAGGGCGGTTGCGAGATGAGTTGGGTAGGCAGGAGGAAGCGGGAAGTCCTGGAGTTTGGTGCCGGTGAACTCGTACCTGTCGGACCAGGGGTGAATGCTCACGCGGGCTCCCTCGTCCCCCACTGGATCCCCGCCCTTGGGGTAGCTGACCATGCGGAGCCAGAATCCCGCCGTCGAACTGTTGAGAACGCCGAGAATCCGAAGGTGCTCCTCCTCCGTGGCACCCTCACGCAGCTGGATCACGGGGGCGTGACGGTTGTAGACACGTCCCGGCCGTGCCATCGAGAAGTGGTTGTGAGTGGCTACGAAAGGAAACGTAAGCAGGAACTGTGCCTGAAGTCGGGAAGTGCTATCGAAGGCATAGTTGGACCACGGGAGACCGCGTTCCTCCTTCGTCTTCGAGAACATGAGGCTCTTCCGTAGGACCGTGCGGCCAGGCCACAGGGTGCGCTTCTCCAGGATGGACCGCTGCTCCGCTGATCCGTCAGGCGCGAAGATTGCCTCAGCTGCGAGATGACAGTCCCAATCCCTCACTTGGTCACCGGTAACGAACGGCCGCGACGGGACGGGACGCGAACTGAGCCAGACGGAGCTCGGCAGTGAGTGGACAAAGAGTTCGTCGTCACCAGTGATCGCGGCAAATCCAATGGATTCGCTCACCAGGGACAATGGTCCCGACGCTCGCTCAGCGAGTTGGTCGAGCATCTCTCGACCGCCCGCGGCCAACACCCAAGGCTGCGCCCCGAAGTATTTCCCCCGATCCAGATCCCCCACCGACACCCATTGACTCACCGATCCCGGCTCATCGATCTGCCCGACGATCGCCGACCACACCAGCCCCCGCTCCGGATCCTCCGGAGCCGAAGGCTCCCCCTGCACCGACCGCACCGTGCGAATCGTGTCCCCACGCCCCTGCGTCCAGTCGCGGTTCCGGCCGACGAGGATGACCGTCGGCGTCCCGTGCCCCGGGATGTACGCGCCGGAGGTGTCGATGACCTCGGTCAGTTCCACCTCGTCGCGGAAGAAGGACTCGATGAGCTTCGTCCCGAACTCCCGCTTCGTGAAGGAGTTCGACGTGATCTGGCCGACCATGCCGTAGCCCTTGCCGTCGGCCCCGCCCTTCTTCGCCAGCCCGAAGAAGCGCTGAGCGAACGGCACCGACAGCGCGTACTTGCCCGAGCAGACGTCGTATAACTCCCGGTAGCGCTTGTTGAGTTCCTTGTCCTTGACTGTGATGTACGGCGGGTTGCCCACCACCACGTCATACCGGCCTTCGTCCAGCAGGTACGACCGCTCCTGGATGTCCTCGGTCGCGTACTTGAACTCGGCGAGCGGGTCGGCCTCGGACGTGAACAACTGATCCGTTACCTGGCGCGGCTTGATGAGGGAGTCCCCCACCGCCAACTGCATAGGCCAGTCGTACCCCGCCGCCTCCCCTAACGTCCGCACCCCCGCCGCCGCCATCGCCGCGATCAGCAGCCGGAACCGCGCGATCGCCACCGCGAACGGGTTGATGTCCACCCCGTGCACCGACTCCAGCGCCCCGCGCACCCGCGCGTGCGGGTCCAGCTCCGGCCGCCGCTCAGCCCACTCCCGTACCAGCCGCCGGAACGCACCCAGCACGAAGTGCCCCGACCCGCACGTCGGGTCGATCATCTTCAGGCCCTCAACGCCGCCCCGCTCCCGTACCACCGGATTCATCGTCCGGTCGAGGATGAACTCCTCCACGAACTCCGGCGTTTGAAGCAGCGCGTAGTTCTTGCGCGCCGCCTCGCTCAGGTCCTGGTACAGGTCGCCCAGGAACCGCGTGTCCCACCCCCGCGCGCCGTCGCCGTCCTCCACCAGCGGGTCCCTGAAGTCGTGGACCAGGACCGACGTACCCGCTTCGTCGTCGACCGTCCGCTGCCAGAAGTCCCGCAGCGCACCGGCCCTCTCGTGCGAGAGCGGAATCTGCCGCAGCGGATTGTGGTCCGAGAACAGCAGCGCCCCCGCCGGCCCCTCCGCCAGTTCCTCGAAGGCCCGCTCGAACCAGCCCCGATACGTGGGGTCCTCCGTCTTGTCCACGTACTCGTCGTACCGCGCCTGCGCGACCTCGCGCCCGGCGATGTCGGGCGCGGTGATGTACGGCTCCGGCAACAGGCCGTTGTCCTCGACGAACCGTACGAAGACCGTCCCGAGCACCCACGCCACCGCCACCTGCGTAATCCGCTCATCGAGCCAGGACTGCCAGGTCGCCGCCGTACGGCCGACCTTCTTCGACGCCTCGTATTCGGCGCGGAGCCGGTCGCGTAACCCGTCCTCGCGCTTCACCTGGCCCTCAAGGTCCGTCTCCGCCGCCTTGACCTGTGCCTGCAGGTCGGACAGCAGCGCCTTGCGGTCGATCACGCGGTGGCTCCTTCGAGAGCGGTCGGTTCGTGCATGCGGGTCCAGGACTTGGGAATGGGGATCCACTCCTGCTGGGCCTCGAGGTACGGAACGGGGCGTCCGGCGAGTTTCGGGACGGCGGTCTCGTCGTCCTGGGCGGCAAGGACCCAGAGGGGGCGGCCACCGCGCCGGGCGAGCGCGGTCAGCCGGTCGAGGACGTGCATGCCGTCGTAGCGGGCGAAGACGGCGGCGTCGGCGAGGAGGACAGGGGCATCCCGGCCATCACCGGAAGTCGGGGCCGAGGCCGAAGCCGCCAGCTCCGCTTCCAGCACCCCCTGCACGGCCTGCCACACCGCTCCCACCAGGTTGGTGAACCCCGTCGGACGCTGCCCGGCCGGAAGGACGTCCGCCCTCACCACGACCTCCCACGCCGGCATCGCGCGCCCGGGCGTGAGTTCGCCCCGCAGTCCCTTCAGGAACAGCTCGGTCACCGACACCGCCCGCGCCCCGTACCGGCGACGCAGCTCCCGTCCCACCGCCGGGGCGCTCCGCGCGCGCACGGTCAGTACCCGGAACCCGTCGCGCCGCGCGGCGCCCGCCAACTGCGCATCGGCCCGCGCCGCGGCCGACTCCGGGTCCAGCGGGCCGCCGGTCCCGGAACCGCTGCCGCTGAAGGCCGAGGTGTACGACAGGACCGCCTCGAATTTCCGGGGCAGGAATGCCTTCTTGTCGGCCGCGTACTTGAGGTCGAACCCCGCCTCACGCAGCGCCTTGAGCAGTTCCTCGGGCCTGTCCTTCATCCCGGCGAGCGCCGCCAGAGCGGGGAAGCGATCGTTGACACGTTCGAGGACCTCGCGCAGGGGCAGCCCCGGCTGCTGCTTCTCGGGCAGACCCGGCAGGACCCGGACCAGACCCGCCTGAGTGAGTCGCAGGGCGCGTATGAGGCCCAGGTCGCGCGGGTAGATCTCGAGCCGCGGCGACAGCGCGGCGTTCTGGCTCGCCTGGGCGGCGAGGGTGGCCACCCGCCGGTCGTCCCAGGAGAAGTCGCCCTCCGGCAGCCTCACCGCGCTCAACTCGGCGAGGACCGTACTCGAACCCGGCAGGGAGTCCCGTCCCGCGAGCCGGTCCGCGGCGTCACCGAGTCGCTTCACATAGCTGAGCAGCGCGGGCGCGGCCGGGGTGTCGGGTCCGTCCGCTTCGTCGTCCGGGTCGACCTCCAGCGCGAGGAAGCCCGCGCGGCGTACCGGATCGGTCGCCTTGTACGGGGCGAAGTGCTGGAAAGCCCCGTCGCCCACGGACAGTTGCTGCTCGCGTTCGATCAGCGCGCGCAACACGGCGAAGGCGGCGGCCCGCCGTACCTCCGGGTCTCCCAGGGAGTAGCCGCGGGTGCCGAGCAGCCAGCCGGCCAGCGCGTCCACGGAGGCGACCCGGCCGAGCGTGCGAAGCTGCTCCAGCACCGCCGCCCGCACGTCCAGCAGGCCCTCATCCTGCGCCCAGAGCTTGCGGAGCTTCTTCAACTCTCTTGAGAACGTCGACTGGTCGGCGAACCCGACGGCCTGCGCGGCATCCTTCTGCAGCGGCCACACTGGAAGGTCCGGCAGCGTGCCGTCGGCGCCGGGTGCGCGCAGCAGGTGCACGGCCACCTCGTGCAGCCGCTTCGTCCGGCCGGCGGCAGGCGGGACGATCCGGGCGAGGAGGTGGTCGATGTCCTGGACGTCGGGGACCACCTCGACGATGTGCTCGAGATGCGCCTCGAGCGGCGTCCTCTCCTGCTCTGACGGCGACGGCTGCAGCTCGGGCTGCGAGCCGAGGCGGCCACGCCACTCCTTCTGCCGTCGCTGGATCTCCGTCCGCGTACGGGCGCCGAGCCCCGGCCGGTTGATGAACGTACGACTGGCCCGGTCGAGGAACTCACCGACCGTGGTGAGCTTCATGTCCCGCAGGATCGAGTACGCGGACGGCGTCAGGCCCGCACGCACCAGAGGAGTGTCACGGGTGGCGACCTCGGCAAGCTGGTCGCGCAGCTCGGCGGTGTCGGCTTCGCCATCCGGTGCGGAGCTCTGCCCCTGCCGCCTCAGCGACTCGTGTCCGGCGCTGGCGGCCAGGCGTTGCGCGTCCAGGAAGACCCGCTGCCAGGACGTGCGCATCTCCCGCAGGTCCTTGTGGCGCTGCTTCGCGTCGCGGGCGAGCGCCTTGCGGAAGAACTCGGTGAGCCCGTCGCGCAGTTCGTCCTCGAAGCCCTCCGAGGCGATCGTCGGGTACGGCCACTCCTTCGGGTCCGTCATCCGCGGGGTGACGGACCCGTCGCCCCACTGCGGCAGCTCGTTCGACGCCATCTGGTGCAGCGTCGCGGCGAGTGCGTACCGTTCCGCGGCGTCGTCGTACAGGTTCCGCATCACCGTGCCGACGAACGGGTCGAGATAGCCGGCTGTGCCCGCGCCGGTCTCGCGGGCCGAGACGGAGGCCAGCGAGAAGTCGAGGAGGAGGGCCTGCCTGGTTCCGTTCGGACGGATCCGGATCGCGATGTTGTCCGGTTTGATGTCGCGATGCCAGACGCCCTCGCCCTCCAGGTAGTAGAGGGCGTTGAACAGGTTGTCGCTGTAGCGCTCCAGCTCGTCCATGGTGAGGCGGCCCTGGCGCCCCAGGACGCGCGCCATGGTCTCGTCCCGCGCCGTGCGGTCGTCGCGCCTATCGTCGGCCTCGGCCTTGATGTTGCCTACGTACTCGGTGGCCAGGACCGTACGCCCGCCCACGGTGAACGTCCCCGGCACGAGCAGCCGGATGATGCTCGAGTCCCGCAGTCGGTCGAGAGTCTCCGCCTCGCGCTGCAACGCCTCCGACTTGTCGTCGTCGAGCGCGACCTTCAGGACCGCGAACGCGTCACTCTTCCCTTGCCGTTCATCCAGCACCAGGAGGGCACGCGCCGTCGAGCCGGTACCGAGGCGGCGGCGCACCCGCCAGCGCCCCTGCAGGAGCGTGCCCGGCGGGACCTCAAGCGGGTCGGGGTCGTCGGCAGGCTCCTGCTCCGGCTGCTGCTCCTCCTGTACGGCGGTGGGCCTGAGGTCCTCCTCGACCGCCGCCAGCATTTCCAGGAAGTCGCTCACCGCGTCGAGCCGCCGGTCCGGCTGCTGAGCGGTGGCGGTGTCGATCAGGTCGTCGAGGAACGGCGGGATGCCGTCCCTGACCGCCGAAGGGGCGAGCCGCTCGCCCCTCTCCGAGCTGGCCTGCAGCTCTGCGCGGGTCCCGGCGGGAGAGCTTCCGGTGATGAGCAGATAGGCGAGTGTGCCGATGCCGTACACGTCCATGCGCGCCGGATCGGCCTTCGGGGCCGTCAACTCCGGCGCCAGATAAGGATCCGAGGCGTCGCCGACGCTCCCGTCCGACACCGTGGACGGTGTCAGGCTCACTCCGCTCGAGGTGATCGTGCGCGAGGCCAGCTGCCAGTCGGATACTTGCATCATGGGCTGCCGCCAGCGCTCCTCCTCGCTCAGTTCACGCCCTTCCGCACCCTTGTAGCGAGGGATGACATGGATCGAGCGCGGCGTGAGAGCACGGTGGTAGAGACGCTTGGCGTGCGCGTACTTGATCGCCTCGGCGATCTGGCGGACGAGTGCGAGCCGGTCTTCCAGGTTCAGCACTTCACCCCACCGGTCGAGGAACTCGTCCAGGTGCAGTCGCTCGGGGTGGTGGTCGAAGGTGAGGGCCGGGCCCGCTTCATGGCCGGAGGGGTAATAGTCCCGAATGCGCACCACACCGGGGTGGTGGATCCGCTTGAGTGTGTCGGCCTCCCGCCTCGCCGCCTCGACGAGTGCCTTACGCGCCTCGCTGCTCGAGTTGCGGGGCCGCAGATGGACCCGCACGCGCACGGTCTCGGATAACTGCTCGTGTCTGCCCGCGTAGTCGGCCCAGGTGACACCCGTGTCGAAGGGCCGCTTGTCCAGGATGAACGGGCCGACCTTCGCCTCCCTGACCACTTGCTGGATACCGACCTGGGTGAGCGCCCTGCCGATGCCCGTGCTGGCCTGCGACGAGATCCTGAACCGGTCCTCGCGAGGCGGCAGCCGGAGCTCCGCGAGGAGGGCCGGGACGCCGTTGTAGATGTGGGCGTTCAGCTCGTGCGGCGGCAGCGCCAGGTCGAGGCCGTCCTCGGTGAAGCACACGCCCTCGGTGACGTACACCCTCGCGCCGTACCTGCGCAGCAGGGAAGCCAGTTCCTTGGACTTCTGGTTGGTGAGGCGCAGTGGATCGCCGAGGCCCTTCCTGTACCCGCGTCGGTTCCCCGGCGGGATCTGCACCCACTGGCCGCCGCGCCGTTCCACCCGGCCGTGCAGACTCTTCAGCTCGATCATGTGCACGCCACCCGGCGTCACGACCAGGAGGTCGACCTCACGAACGTGACCCGTCTGACTGACGAAGGTGAAGTTGGACCACGCCCGCCACGGACCGTCGTCCGGTAGAGGCGTGAGGATCCTCTCGAGGGCCGCCTGTTCGTGCGGGTACTCGGAAGGAGCGACGGCCGTCCAGCAACCCTTCTTCATCAGCCTGGCTCTCCGATCCCCCGCGCCCTGCCGTCAGAACTGGCCTCGGTGGGTGGTTGCACCGAGCAGCTCGTGGCCGGCATCTCGGCAGGCCGCCCTGACGGTTTGTTAGTTTGTTGGATTGTACGGGCGCGATCGCCATCCCCCAGCCCTTTTCGGCTCATCCCGCCCAGGGGCTTCTGGCACTGCGATCGCGGTACCGAAGTCCTCGCGCAACACCGACTCCCGGGCAGCAGGAGGGTCAGGTTTGCGAGGATGGTGCCCGTGAATGACGTACGTGGTCAGGTCAGCACCGTACGGCGGCGAAGCGTCGTGGACGCACTGCGGCGGGGAGCCGTGCCCGAGCAGGGGCTTGATCTGCTCGCGGCCGGCCTCGACCGGTTCACCCCCGCTGTGGACGAGGAGCTGGAAACTGTCGCAGGCGGCGGCTCCGTCTTCAAAGCGGTGCGCGGCGAGTACGGCTCCGGCAAGACGTTCTTCACCCGGTGGCTCGCCGAGCGCGGCAAGGCCCGCGGGTTCGCCGTCTGTGAGATCCAGGTGTCGGAGAACGAGACGCCGCTGCACAAGCTCGAGACCGTCTACCGGCGGCTCATCGAGCGGCTCGCCACCTCGGCCTTCCCGCCCAGCGCGCTGCAGCAGGTCGTCGACGGCTGGTTCTACGCACTGGAGGAGGACGCGCTCGCCGACGGAGTGGGCGAGGACACCCTTGCCGATGCCGTGGACCGGTTGATGTCGGCGCGGCTCGCCGAGGTGTCCCGGCACGCACCGGCCTTCGCCGCCGCACTGCGCGGCTACCGGCAGGCGCTCGAAGCCGGCGATGACACGTCGGCCGCCGCCGTCCTCGCCTGGCTCGGCGGACAGCCGCACGTGTCCGCCGCGGCGCGCAAGACGGCCGGGGTGCGTGGTGACCTCGACCACTTCGGGGCCCTCGGGTTCCTCCAAGGGCTCCTCACCGTCCTGCGTGACACCGGTCACGCCGGCCTCGTCGTCGTACTCGACGAGGTGGAGACGCTGCAGCGGGTCCGCTCCGACGCCCGCGACAAGGCCCTCAACGCGCTGCGCCAGCTCATCGACGAGGTGCACTCCGGCCGGTTCCCCGGCCTCTATCTGGTGATCACCGGCACCCCGGCCTTCTACGACGGGCCGCAGGGTGTGCAGCGACTCGCCCCCCTCGCACAGCGGCTCGCCACCGACTTCACGACCGACCCTCGCTTCGACAACCCGCGTGCCGTGCAGATCCGGCTGCCAGGCTTCACCGGGGAGCGCCTCGTCCAGCTCGGGCTGAAGGTCCGGGACCTGTACACCGCCGGAGCGGGCGATCCGGTACGGATCCGGGAAGTGGCCGACGAGGCGTACATCGACGACCTCGCCAAGGCAGTCGGCGGGCGCCTGGGCGGGAAGGTCGGCGTCGCCCCTCGGATCTTCCTGAAGAAGCTCGTCGGAGACGTCCTCGACCGGATCGACCAGTTCGAGGAGTTCGACCCGCGGCTCCACTATCAACTCACCTTGTCCGGGAGCGAGTTGACGGATGTGGAACGCAACGCGGCGGCAGCGGACGACATCGGCCTGGAGCTGTGATGGAGCCGGACCGGTTGGACCGCCCGGATCCGGTGGACCGTCTGCATCCCGTGCTCCTGCACCACATCGTCAACACCCTCGGCTGGCCCGACCTGCGGCCCCTGCAGAAGGCCGCCATCGACCCGCTGATGGACGGCGAGGACGCCGTGCTGCTCGCCCCCACCGCGGGCGGCAAGACCGAGGCCGCCTCGTTCCCGCTGCTCGCGGCCATGGAGAACAGCGACTGGCAGGGCACCTCGGTGCTCTACCTCGCCCCCCTCAAAGCCCTCCTCAACAACCTTGAACCACGCCTCGGGACCTACGCGGGATGGCTGGGCCGTACTGCGGCGCTGTGGCACGGCGACACCAGGGAATCCGCCCGCAAGCGAATGCGGGTCGACAGCCCTGACATCCTCCTGACCACCCCCGAATCCCTCGAAGCACAACTCATCAGCAAGAAGACCGACCACAAGCACATGCTCGGCGGGGTACGGGCCGTTGTCGTCGACGAGGTGCACGCCTTCGCTTCGGACGACCGCGGCTGGCACCTGCTCGCCGTACTCGAACGCCTTGAGCGCCTCGCGGAGCGGCGCATCCAGCGCATCGGCCTGTCCGCCACCGTCGGCAACCCCGAAGACCTGCTGCACTGGCTGCAAGGGGCACAACCACACGAGCGCGGGGGCCGCGTCGTCGCACCCGGCGTTCCTCCCAAGGCACCCGAAGGAAGCGCCCCACCACCCGGCGACATCGAACTCGACTACGTGGGCTCCCTCGACAACGCGGCCAAACTCATCTCCCTCCTCCACGGTGGCGAAAAGCGTCTCGTCTTCTGCGACTCCCGCGCATCCGTCGAGGAACTCGGTGAGAAGCTTCGTCTCCGCGGCGTGACGACGTACCTCTCCCACTCCTCCCTCTCCCTCGAAGAGCGGCGCCGCTCCGAAGAAGCCTTCGCCGAGGCCCGCGACTGCGTGATCGTCTCCACCTCGACCCTCGAACTCGGCATCGACGTGGGCGACTTGGACCGGGTCGTCCAGATCGGCGCCCCTGACACCGTCGCAGCCTTCCTACAGCGCCTGGGCCGCACAGGACGGCGCACCGGAACGGTACGCAATGCCCTCTTCCTCGCCACCGAAGAGACCGACCTCTTGAAAGCCGCGGCACTGCTCCTGCTGTGGGGCCGCCACTGGATCGAGCCCGTCGTCCCGCCGCCACAGCCGCGCCACCTCGTCGCCCAGCAGATTCTCGCCGCGGCCCTGCAGCAGCACACACTCGGCGACCGCACCTGGCACGAGGAGTGGAACGGTCTCGCACCCTTCGACAAGAGCGCGACGCCGATCATCAAGTACCTGGTCAGCGGCGGATTCCTCGACACCGACGGAGGGCTCCTCTTCATCGGCCCCCAGGCCGAGAAGCACTTCGGCCGCCGCCACTTCATGGCCCTCACCGCGGCCTTCACCGCCCCGCCGCAGTTCACCGTCTACTTCGGCCGCAAGGACCTCGGCACCATCGACCCTCGGCTCCTGCTGGAACAGCATGAGGGGCCGCGCCTGCTGCTCCTCGGCGGACGCAGCTGGCAGATCGGCCACATCGACTTCAACCGCAGACGCGCCTTCGTCGAACCCGCCGAAGGCGGCGGCCGCGCCCGCTGGGACAGCTACGGGCTCAGCGGCCTCTCCTTCCCACTCACCCGCGCCATGCGCGACGTACTCCTCGGCGCGGACCCGCCCGTCCGCCTCACTCGACGCGCGCAAGCACGCCTCGCCGAACTCCGAGAGAACCGGGCCTCGTACGTCGACGCACGCGGGACGCTCCTACGCCGCGAGGGCGACAAGCTCGAGTGGTGGACCTGGGCCGGCTTCCGCGCCAATGCCACCCTCATCGCATCACTCGGGGCCCTCGCCGACCCCGTACAACACCCCGACGACGCCCGGATCCGCCTCAATACGGCAACGACACCGCAGAGTTGGCAGGCCGCCTGTGCCGCCCTCGCCCACCACCTTGTCCTGCCTGACGTCAACCCCCGTGCTGTGCAGGGCCTGAAGTTCTCGGCCGCCCTCCCCGAGCACCTCGCCGCACGCACGGTCGCCGCTCGCCTGGCGGACTTCGACGGCGCCCGGGCCGTCCTTGACGAGGCCGTGCGCTGGGAGACCTGGCACTAGCCTGCCGAAGCCTTGACGTGAGTCCCCATGGGAGCCTCGGGCCCTGAGCTAGGAAGGCCGCACGGAACACGCCGCGGCACGTGTTCGTCCCCCGCTGGTGGGACGCCACCCCGATCGGGGCGGTGCTCTGCGACGGCCGAGCGACCGGTCCGGGTGGATGCGCGCGGCCTACCGTGACGCCACGCTCGTCACCCGCCTCGGCGAACCGCACGCCGACCACGCCAAGCCCGACGACCGCCCCGAATGGTGGCCGTCGTCGTCCTCCAGGCTGCCGTCGCTGGTGGTGCAGATGGCCAGGCACCCGCGCCCGGACGAGGGCGTGGACGTGCTCGACGTGGGCACCGGCACTGGCTACGGCGCGGCCCTACTGAGCCGCCCCCTGGGCGACCGGCAGCCGGAAGTGCGCGGTCTCGTTCGTCTTCGCTCCGACCTCGCCTCGCCCCCCGGTTGCACAGTGGTCTGTACGGCCGGAGCGGACCTTGTAAGAGTTGCAGTTATAATAGGCGCAATTATACTTCTCAAGGATGCGTGCCTCCATGGACAGACCCGCCGAGATGTTCGACCGCGACTTCGAGTGGTCGGAACTGGCTCGCTTCGCAGCCATGCCAGGATCCCGGGCCACCCTCGGCGTGGTCTCCGGACGGCGTCGCCAGGGCAAGACCTTCCTGCTCGACGCCCTTATCCGCGCGAGCGGCGGGTTCATGTTCACTGCTACGGAGACCACGGAAGCTGACGCCTTGCGTCAGTTCGGCGCGGCTCTCGCTCACTACCGCGATCAGCCGACGCCTTTCCGTTTCGCCGACTGGGGTGAAGCTGTCACCGAGCTCATGCGTATCGCGGACGGGGGCAGCCCCGTCACGGCGGTCATCGACGAGTTTCCCTTCGTCGCGAAGGCGTCCCCGGCTCTCCCCTCGATCATCCAGCGTGCCCTCGATCCGACGGCCCAGCGCATCAATACCCCCGTACGGCTCTTGCTGTGCGGTTCCGCGCTGTCCTTCATGGGGGGACTCCTCGCCGGAAACGCCCCGTTGCGCGGCCGCGCCGGCCTGGAGCTCGTCGTCCCCACTCTGGACTTCCGTCTCGCCGCCGAGTTCTGGGAGATCGCCGACCCGCGCACCGCGCTGCTCACCCACGCCATCGTCGGCGGTACTCCCGCCTATCGCCGCGAGTTCACCCAAGGCGACGCCCCCGCCGGCCCCGACGACTTCGACGCCTGGGTCGTCCGCGCAGTCCTCAATCCTGCCCGCCCGCTCTTCCGGGAAGCCCGCTATCTGCTCGCCGAAGAGCCAGAACTCCACGACACCGCCCTCTATCACTCGGTCCTGGCCGCCATCGCCGCCGGAAACACCGCTCGCGGCGGCATCGCCGACTACCTCGGCCGTAAGTCCACCGATCTCGCCCACCCGCTCAGCGTCCTTCAGGACGTCGGCATGATCACGCACGAGGCTGACGCCTTCCGCCGCAACCGCTCCGCCTACCGCATCGCCGAACCCCTCATCGCCTTCTACCACGCAGTCATGCGTCCTGCCTGGGGTGACCTGGAGCGCCCCGGACGCGCCGGTGCGGTGTGGCGCCGCGCCCAGTCCACGTTCCGCAGCAAAGTCGTCGGCCCGCACTTCGAGCAGGTCTGCCGCGAGTGGGCCCGTTGGCACGCCTCGGCCGAAACCCACGGCGGGGTGGCCACCAGAGTGGCGAGCGGCACCGTCAACGACCCCGCCGCGAAGACCGGCCACGAGGTCGACGTCGCCGTCCACGGCGAGATTGAAAACGGCGTCGAGGGGCTTTTGGCCATCGGTGAAGTCAAGTGGAACGACGTCATGGGGCAGAGACATCTGGACCGCCTCCAGCGCATCCGCTCCCTGCTCATGGCACGCGGCACAGCCACCGACGCCACGAGACTGCACTGCTACAGCGCCGCCGGCTTCACCGACGACCTGCGCCTCCGCGCCGAAAGCGACCCCACCATCCAACTGATCGAGCCGCATCGCCTCTACCACGGCGACTGATCGACGCTCGGACCTCGTCACACTGTGCACGGGATGGGTAACGCCGTCGCCGTAACACCGCATCTCTCCAGGTCAGAGCGCTACGCCCGAAAGGGAGACAGGACCCGGCGTACAGGCCGACTCGTCCGCCTTTACGGCCCTGACCTGGGTGTTTACCTGGGTCGGGGTCGTTTCCCACGCCAGGATGCGCCACGTCCCTGCCTGCGGTTTCCCGGAACTTCCCGGCGCGATGGTGTCATGGAGGTGTAACGCGACCTTGGTGTCGGGGCAGAGGTGGAACGGGCGGGGCAGCGTGCGCGAACCGAACCCAACCTCCGAACCATTGCGCAGCCACGGGCGTCGCGGTGGAGTTCCGCTTTAATGTATAGGCCATGCAATGCCGTGGATCCGGCTGCCCGGCGTCACGGCGGTCAGCCTCCCGCCACCGGGGCATGGCCACCGCCGGCACTACGGCGTCCGTACCCTCGGCGGTCAGGGCTGCCACCGAGGCGCAGAACCACAGCGAGCCGACGAGGGCGCCGTCGGCGTGCAACCGCCGAAGCTGCCGTCAGCTCTCGCCGGAGCGCACCACGGCGACCGGGCAGTGCGCGTGATGCAGCACCGCCTGGCTCACCGAGCCGAGCAGCAGTCCCGCGAACCCGCCGCGCCCTCGTGCACCGACGACCAGGAGCTGCGCGGTACTGCTTGCCTCGATCAGAGCCTCACGGGTGGGACCGTGCACGACGCGAAGCTCGACCGGGACGTCCGGGTACCTCTCCCGATGACCCGCGAGCGCCTCGCAGAGCAGACGCTCCTCGGCCTGGGCGAGCATGCCCGGCCTGCTCGCGTACGGTTCTGCGGGATCCTGCGGCGGAGGCACGGGGGCGTTCCACGTGGTCCATGCATGCAGGGCGAGGACGCCTGCGCCGCGCAGCGCAGCCTCCGCGAACGCGAACTCCACCGCCGCCCCACCGGCCCGGGAGCCGTCGGCTCCCAGCACGATCGGCCCGGCCGGCTCCGGCCCGCCCCGCACGACGAGCACGGGACATCGTCCGTGCGCCGCCAGGTGCACCGCCGTGGAGCCCGCCAGCAGCCCGGCGAACCCTCCCATGCCCCGGGACCCGACGACCACCAGCTCCCCGGCCCGCGACTGTCCTTCCAGCACCGTGAGCGGCTCGCCCGTCACCACAGCATGGGTGACGTCCACCGACGGCGCCACGGCTCTGGCCCGATCCACGGCCTCGGTGACGAGGCTCTCCGTCATCTCCCGGATCTCGCGCTCGTCCGGCGGCGGCACCGGCGGCCCCATCGGCACGCGGTTCGGCGGCCAGCGGAAGGCATGGACGATCCGCAGCCCTGCGCTTCGCCACCGGGCCTCCCTGGCGGCGGCGTCCACAGCGACAAGACTCGGCGCCGAGCCGTCCACTCCCACGATCACCACACCACTCACCGCTCTCCTCCGCTAAGGCCCCTTGCGTCAAGCCTGACCCCGATAGAGCCGCACGGCCAACCGGTCGCCGGGGCCTCGGCATCCGCGACGGGCCGGCGCCGGCTCCCGGCCCGCGCTCCGGCGGCGCAGCTCTCGCAGGACGCCTGTTCCACGCCCTTGTCATGTCCTCACCTGGCCAGCGGCGACCGGCCCAGGAGCACGATGCCTGTCACGGCCGCCGCCGCCCCCAGCATCTGCACCGTCAGGGCCCAGTCGGTGAGGGCGAGCTGCTCGCCGAAGACGGCGATGCCGATCGCGACGGCACCGATCGGCTCCAGGGTGTCGATGATCGGCAGGCTGATGGCCAGGGAGCCGGCCTGGAAGGCGCTCTGTGACAGAACCAGGCCCGCCACCCCGACGGTGATCAGCCCATACGGTTCCCAGTGGAAGAGTGTGTCGAGGCCCTCGGTCCTGAACCGGGCGGCCGTGCTCTTGGTCAGGCTGTCGAGAAGCGCCAGCACCGACGCCGCGCAGACGGCGTACGCGGCGGCTCGTAACCGTCCGGGGTGCCACGCTCCCATGGGCGCCAGCAGTGCCACGACGCCGACCACCGCCACGAGCGCAGGCGCCCAGTCGAGGATCCCCGGGATCGTGGTCCGGGGCGAGAGCGGAAGCACTGTCAGGAAAACGGCCACGCCCCCCGCTGTGCAGATGATCCCGGTCATCTCCGAACCGGTCAGTCGCTCCCCACGCCGCAGGGCCAGGAACGGCAGCGCGAAGAGGAGATCGGTTGCCGCCAGCGGCAGGACCAGGGCCAGGGAACCGAAGGCGAGCGCGATCCACAAAAAGGCGAAGGAAGAGATGGCAAGCCCCAGCCCTGCCAGCCATCCCGGCCGTCGGGCCAGGTCGAGCAGGAGCCGAAGCCGCAGCGACATGTGCATCGGCGCCTGCCGCGCTGCCTCGTGCTGCAGCACCGACCCGATACCGAAACACAGGGCGGCCAGCAGAGCGCTCGGCACCGCGACCGCGATGTTCATGTGCCAAGGATCCTCACCGGTGCTGGACGGTCCACGTCCGACACACAGGAGGGCGGCCTGAACGGGCCGATCAGCCCCGCGGGCACGCCGGGCCCCGCCGGGGTGTGCGCGACGGCCCTCGGCGAAGGCACGGTCCGGGCGGCGAACGCGTCAATCATGAGCGATGACGGCGACGGGCACGGGGCAGTGGTGAATCACGGCATGGGTGACGGACCCGATGTGCGCCCCCCAGGGGCCCCTGCGCGCACGCCGGCCGACCACTACGAGGTCCGCGTTGCCCGTGGCGTGCAACAGCAGTTGCGCCGGGCCGCCGATGGGCGATCGTTCGACGACCTCGACCGACGGGAACTTCCGCCGCCACGGTCTCAGGGCTTCCGCGAGGCGCCGCGCGATGTCCGGGCCCACCTCCCGCTCGGCTGCGACGAGCGCCGAGGCGTCGCGGACCACGGGTCGGATCGACCACCCGTACAGGACGACGACGCGGTCGCCACGGGGCGCGGCCTCCCGGAAAGCGAAGTCGAGCAGCGGGGCGAAGCACTGGTCGATGTCCACACCCACGACCACGTCGCGCGTGGGACCGGCCGGGGCGACCCGGTCCGGAGTGTCCGGCCCTCCCGGTTCCCGTACGAGCACGACCGGTCGCTCCGTGACGCTGATCGTCGCCATACCGACCGACCCGAGGAGAAAACCCCTCACCCCGCCCAGTCCGCGCGAGCCGAGTACGAGGAGACCGGCCTCGGCCGCCTCGTCGGCCAGGACACCTGCGGGCTGACCGGACAGGTGCCGGATCTCGATCTCCAGAGCCGGGTACTCGCGCCGCCCTGCTTCCGCTGCCTCGTCCAGTAGCTCTTCGGCCCAGCGGCGCCGTGCTCCGGGGCTGCTGTGCTGAATCGTCTCCGCACCCAGCCACTGATCTGCGTAAACGATACGCAGGTCCACTCCACGCAACGCCGATTCCCGCGCAGCCCATCCGGCAGCCGCGACGGCCTCTGGGGACCCGTCCACACCGACGATCACGGGACGGGACATGCGGCGGCGCACTTCCTTCGTACGGTGGATCGCCGAGCCCTCCCCGGGCTCACGGTCATGACCCGCGCGACGTGACTCCGCACGCCGGGGGAAGCGACGAGCAACTCCCTTCCTGCTCCCATATGCCCAGTATGTCCATGAGATGTCCCGCGGCGCACCCTGCTCGTCGGTGCTGCTCACAAGGGCCGAGCGCAGGGTGTGGGCGCCCGGGCCGGTCGGAGGAAGCCGGGAGCGTACCGCGGCGGCGGATGCCGAGGGGTGACGCAGTGGAACGAGCCGCCGAGCGGACCGCAGTGCAGCAGGGCGCACAGGATGGGGCCCGAAGCCCCGTTCCGGTGCGGCCTTCCGGCACGCTTCCACCGGCGACGGCGAACCCGTCGCACACGACGTGGGCAAGGAATCGATCGCCGCGAAGACAAGCGTGGCCGCCGGCACGGAGGAAGGAGTGCGGGCCGAGCGGCCGTAGGGGAGGCGCGCCGGCCGTTACTGTGGGCCCGTTTCATCATGGTGTGGCCTGGCGTGCGGCATACGGTCACGGGAGGCAGGCTGGGAGGAAATCGAAAGACGCGTGGGCGAGAACCTCTCTGGAGGCAGTCATGGCTGGTGCGACCGGGCGTCGGCCGATCGTGGTGGGCGTCGACCCCGATCGTACGAAGCGTCTGGCACTGGGCTGGGCCGCCGACGAAGCGGGCCGGCGTCACCTGCCGCTGCGGCTCGTGCACGCACAGGCCCTGCCGCCCGTGGCCGGTGGATACCGGGCGGAGGCGACACGGCGGTACCGGGAGGAGTGGGACCGGGCGCTGCGCGGCGTGGGCGACCAGTTGCTCCGTCAGGCGGCTGTGTTCGTCGGGTCCCGGCAGCCGTCGGTGGAGGTGTCGACGGTGCTGGCAGAGGAAGAGCCACCCTGGGTTCTGCTGCAGGAGGCCCGGAACGCCTCCATGGTCGTGGTGGGTTCCCGGCACCTGAGCAGACGGCGCGAGCTGTTCTCCCCCGCCTCGGTGGCGCTCCCGCTCACCGCCCGTGCCCCCTGCCCGGTCGTCGTGGTACGGGAGCCGGAGCACGTGAGCCAGGAGCCCGCGTACTTCGTGGTCGGCGTCGACGGCAGCCCGCAGTCGGCGGCGGCGGTGGACATGGCGTTCGAGGAGGCAGAGCTGCGCGGGGCGCGGCTGCGCGCCCTGTACGTGTGGCATCCCCCGCTCATCGGCGCGCCGGACGAGCACGCCGCGATGCGGGAGTGCCGCCGGGTGCTCTCGGAGACAGTCGCAGGCCGTGAAGCGACGTACCCGGACGTGGAGTTGCACCACGAAGTCGTCCGCGGTCACCCGGTGCAGGCCCTGACGGACGCCTCGGAACACTCTCTGGGCCTGGTGGTGGGGACCCGGGGCCACGGCGGGTTCACGGGAATACTGCTCGGCTCGGTGAGCCAGGGGGTGCTGCATCACGCCCGGTGTCCGGTCATCTCGGTCCCGGCGTGAGCCGACGAACGGCTGAGCGGCACGCCACCGGTGCCGGCCCGCCGGCGCCGGACGGCGGCGCTCCGCCCGGCGGGAGCGCGGGTCCCGATGTGCCCCGGCTCGATGCCGGAGAGGTCCGTGCACCAGATCCACCGCACGCCAGGGCCGCATCGCCGCCCGGCTGGTCGCCGGGGACGCCTGCGAGCCGTCGCTCCTGGAACACGCCGGTGCGCTGGCCGCCGACCTCGTCGTCGCGGTCACGGGCGCCGACGAGGGCAACCTCGTCATCAGCCTCCTCGCCAAGCGCCGGTTCTCGGTGCCCCGGGTGACCGCCCGGGTGAACGAAGCCGACAACACCTGGCTGTTCGACAGTCACTGGGGCGTCGACGTCGTCGTTCCCATCGCCGCGCCGCTGATCTCCCTCATCGAGGAAGCCACCGAGGCCACCGACACGGTCGCGCTGCTGCGGCTCAGCAAGGCCGGTGTCGCCGTCATCGAAACGGCCATCACCTCGCAGTCCAGAGCGTCGGGCCGGACACTGGGCGAGATGAGGCTGCCCGAAGGGACGATCGTCGCCACCGTCGTCCGGAACGGACAGCCCACCGTGCCGGACCCGTCGGTGCTGCTCCGGCCCGGCGACGAACTGCTCCTCGTCTCGCACTCGGCGACCGAGCAGGAGATCCACGCGGCTTTCCAGTAAGCATGCGCCGGGTTACCGCGTGCGGGCGACGAGGAAGTCGGCGCTGCCGGACAGCGTGGAAAGCCGGGGCGCGTCCTCGTCCTCGATCCGGACGCCAGACCGTTCGCTGAGCAGTTCCACGAAGCTCAGGAAGTCCAGCGAGTCCATGTCGAGCATGTCGCGGAACGGATCGTCGGGGGCCAGGTCAGTGACATCGGCGCCGGGGACGACACGGGAGATCGACTCCCTGACCAGGTCCAGTGCGTCGGTTCGGTTCATGGTCACAGTCCCTCCGGGTTCTGGAGGAGGTGGCCGACCGCATCGAGGTAGCGGGCGCCGACGGCACCGTCCGTGGCCCGGTGGTCCGCCGCAAGCGTCGCCGTGACCACGGGGCGCACCCCCAGCAGACCGTCGACGGCGCAAGGCCGGTCGGCCACCCGGCCGAAGCCGATCAGCGCCACCTGCGGCGGGTAGATGACGCCGAGGACGGTCTCCACCCCTTGATCGCCGAGATGGGTGACCGTCATCGTGGCGTCGGACACTTCGGAAGCCCGCAGCCTGCCCGCACGGGCCCGGCTGACCACGTCCTTCAGGGCGGTCATGAGCTGCGGAAGGGCCAGGGTGTCGGCGTGGCGGAGCGCCGGGGCGACGAGTCCTCCGCCGCGCAGGGACACGGCCACGCCGAGGTGGATGCCCTCGCCGGCCGTGAAGTGGTCGCCGGTCCAGAAACCGTTGAGCCCGGGGACCTCCCGGGCGGCCAGGGCCGACGCCTTGAGCAGCAGCGCCGCCGGGAGCAGCCGTTCACTGAGCGGGCTGCGCCGGTTGTGCTCATGCAGCCACTCCATGGCGGTGGCCATGTCCACGGTGGTGGAGAGGTAGTAGTGGGGGATGTCCCGGTTGGCGCGGCTCATCAGGGCCGCGATCGCCTGCCGCCTGGCTGCCACCCGGTCTTCTGGCGGACCCGTGGTGGACGGCCGTACGGCGGACGGAGGCCTGGCGGTACGTGCGGGCGGGGCCGGCTGCCCGGAGGCCGCCTTCCGTACGTCGCCGGCACGGACGGACGACTCCTTGCCCGTCCCGTTCACCTCGGCCAGGTCGACGCCCAACTCGGCGGCGAGGCGCCGGGCGAGGGGGGTTGCCCGCACCCGCCGCGTCCGGGGGACCGTGCGAAGGGCGGCTTCTTCGACGTCGGCCCGGGTGACTCGTCCGCCGGGACCGGAGCCGTGCAGTGTCTCCAGGTCGACACCCGTGTCCTCGGCGCGACGACGGGCCAGAGGGCCCGACTCGATGTGTCCGTGCCGTCGTGTGGCAGACACCTGCTCGGCCTCTGCGTGCTTCCCGGCTTTGCCGGACTTTCGCGGTCTGCCTGGCGCGCGCCGCTTCACCGGCTTCTCCTGCGCGGGTCCGATCACGGCGAGCGGTGTCCCGACCGGCACCGTGGTGCCGGGCTCGGCGAGCAGCTCCGTCATGGTCCCGGTCTCGAAACATTCCACCTCGATCGTCGACTTGGCGGTTTCGACGACCGCGACCGGATCGCCTCTGTGTACGAAATCTCCGGGCCCCACCAGCCATTCCAGGAGGGTGCCCTCGTCCATGTCGGCGCCGAGGGAGGGCATGGTGAACTCCGCCATGCTCAGTCCACCGCCCGGTGGGCCGCCGCGACGATGTCGGCGGTCTGCGGCAGGGCGGCCTCCTCCAACTGCCGGGCATACGGCATGGGAACCTCCGCACTGCACAACCGCTCGACGGGCGCGTCCAGTTCGTAGAACGACTCTTCGGCGATGCGCGCGGAGACCTCGGCGGCGAGGCTGCCTGTACGCCAGGCTTCGTCGATGACCACCGCACGGTGGGTCCGGGCCACGGAAGCCGCGATTGCCGCGTCGTCGAGAGGACGCAGCGTGCGCAGGTCGATCACCTCGGCGCTGATGCCTTCGACGGCCAGCTCGTCCGCTGCCGCGAGTGCCTTGGGCAGCGAACCACCGTAGGTGATCAGTGAGATGTCGGTGCCGGACCTGCGGACGGCCGCGTGATCCAGGTCCACGGGGGCCGCGGAGGCGGGGAGTTCACCGGAGACGTTGTAGAGGCTCCCGTGCTCGAAGATCAGTACGGGGTCCGGGTCCGCGATCGCCGGGGCCAGCATGCCGCGGGCGTCCTCCAGGGTGGCGGGGGCGAGGACACGAATGCCGGGGATGTGCGCGTACCAGCCCTCCAGACTGTGGGAGTGCTGGGCGGCGAGCTGCCGCCCGGCTCCCGTGGTCATGCGGATGACCAGGGGGACGGGCAGTTGGCCACCCGACATGTGCAACAGCGTGGCCGCGTTGTTGAGGATCTGGTCGAGGGCGAGCAGGCTGAAGTTGACGGTCATGATCTCGACGACCGGGCGCAGTCCCGCCAGGGCGGCGCCGATGCCGGCGCCCACGAACGCGGACTCCGACAGCGGGGTGTCACGTACGCGTTCGGGGCCGAACTCCTCCAGCAGGCCGAGGCTGACGCCGAAGCATCCGCCGTACCGTCCCACGTCCTCTCCCATCAGGAAGACACGGTCGTCGGAGCGCAGCGCGTCCCGGAGCGCCTCGCGCAGCGCCTCGCGGAAAGTCGTCTTCGCCCCGCGCTCTCCGTCGGTGCTCACCGCCGGGTCACCGCCTCCGCGGCGGAGCTGGTGACGTGGCGGAGCAGGTTCTCCACCGGTTCCTCGGGCGCCTTTTCGGCTGCGGCGACGGCGTGGTCGATCTCGTCGTCGATCCGTTGCCCGATCCGTGCCAGGTCCTCGTCGCTCAACTCGCCGTTGTCGCGCATGCGGTCCGTGAGCAGGGCGATCGGATCCCTGGTCTTCCACTGCTCGATCTCGGCCTTCTCGCGGTAGCGGTCGGGGTCGTACATCGAGTGGGCGCGGAACCGGTACGTGCGCAGCTCCAGGAAGTGGGGTCCGGCGCCTGCCCGGATGCCCTCGGCGGCCCGTCGGGCGGCCTGCTCGGCGGCTTCCACGTCCATGCCGTCCACCGCCCAGGAGGCCATGCCGTAGGAGGCGGCGCGCATGGCCAGGTCGGTCTGCCCCTCGTGCCGCTCCAGCGCCGTGCCCATGGCATAGAGGTTGTTCTCGCAGACCAGCAGCAGGGGGAGCTTCCACAGAACGGCCAGGTTCGCGGTCTCGTGGAACGCGCCTTCGGCGAAGGCCCCGTCGCCGAAGAAGCAGCAGGTGACGTTGGCCTGCCCGCTCATGCGGTCCGCGAGGGCGAGGCCGCCGGCAAGCGGGAGCCCGCCGGCGACGATGGCGTTGCCGCCGTAGAAGCGGCGACTCGCGTCGAACAGGTGCATGGATCCGCCCCGGCCGCCGCTGCATCCGGTGGTCCTGCCGTGCATCTCGGCCATGACCGCCTCGGCTGTGATTCCGCGGGCCAGCGCGTGACCGTGCTCACGGTAGGTGGCGACGACCGCGTCCCCGGGTGCCAGCGCCTCGTTGACGCCGACCGCGACGGCCTCCTCGCCGATGTAGAGGTGGACGAATCCGCGGATCCTCGCGGCGCTGTACAGCTCGACGCACCGTTCCTCGAAGCGCCGGATGCGCATCATCGACTCCAGCAGGCCCGCTCGGTGTCCTGCGGGCCCTTGCCGGGTCGGCGGCGCGGTGCCTGTGCTCCGCTTGGCCGTCGCGGTCTTCTTGCCGGACTTCTTCTTCGCGGTACGCGCGGTCGCCGGGTCCCTCCTCGCGCGCGTGGGGCGGGCCGCGCTCATACGGGCCTCTCCCACGTGGACACGTCCCCGCTGGGAAGTCCGAGTTCACGTGCGCGCAGCACACGGCGCATCACCTTCCCGCTGCGGGTCTTGGGAAGGTTCTGATCGAACGTGATCTCCCGGGGAGCGGCGGCGGGGCCCAGCCTGCGGCGGCCGAAAGCCAGCAGCTCCCGCTCCAGATCCGTGGTCGGCCCCACACCGGGGTGCAGCGACACGAACGCCTTCACCACGTTCCCGGCGACCGGGTCCGGCCGGCCGATCACCCCGGCCTCCGCCACCGCAGGGTGCTCCATGAGCGCGCTCTCCACCTCGAACGGGCCGATCAGATGACCTGCCGACTTGATGACGTCGTCGGCACGCCCCACGAACCAGTACCAGCCGTCCGCATCCCGGCGGACCAGGTCACCGGTCAGGTACCAGCCGTCGGCGAAGGCGGCCTGGTAGCGCCGCTTGTCGTGGAGGTACCCCCGGAACATCGACGGCCAGCCCGGCCGGAGCGCCAGCTCGCCCTCGGTGTCCGGGCTTTCCGCCTGGGTGACCTTTCCGTCGGTGACCAGTGCCCGGCCGTCCTCGCCGCGCTTCAGTACCGTCGCTTCCACGCCGGGCAGCGGACGTCCCATCGAACCGGGCCGGATCTCGCTGGCCGCAAAGTTCGCGATCATGATGCAACCGGTCTCGGTCTGCCACCAGTTGTCATGCACCGGCAGGCCCAGCACGTCCTGGCCCCATACGACGGCCTCCGGGTTCAGCGGCTCGCCGACGGAGGCGACGAAGCGCAGTGCCGACAGGTCGTAGGAGCGCGGCAGGTCGTAGGGGCCGTTACGGGGGGTGGCGCGCATGAGCATCCGCAGGGCCGTGGGTGCGGTGTACCAGACGGTGACCCGCTGCTCGCCGAGGATCCGGTACCAGCGGCGGGCCTCGTAGTCGCCTTCGTCGACCACCACGGTCACGCCGTGGACGAGCGGGGCGATGATCCCGTATGACATGCCGGTCACCCAGCCGGGATCGGCGGTGCACCAGTACACGTCCTCGGGGTGCAGGTCCAGCGCGTATGCCGCTGTGGCGTAGTGGGCGACGACGGCTTCGTGGACGTGGACCGCGCCTTTGGGGGCGCCGGTGGTGCCGCTGGTGAAGTGCAGCAGCGCCATGTCGTCCGGCGAGGTCGGCGGGATGGTGAAGGTGTCCGGAGCGGCTGCCATCAGCTCGTCGAAGGGGGAGGTGCCGGTCAGGTCCTCGGCGCCGGGCCCGACGATCAGGACGTGCTTCAGGCCGGGGACCGACGCCCGGCGCCCGGCGACCTTCCGCCGGTACAGGGCCGCGGTGGTGACCAGGACCCGCGCGTCGCCGAGGCGCAGCCGCTGCTCCACCGGGTCGGGTCCGAAGGCGGAGAAGAGCGGGCAGAGGACGCTGGTGTTCTTGAGTGTGCCCAGCACCGCGGTGTACAGCTCGGGGCAGCGGCCCAGCAGCGTGACCACCCGGTCCCCGCGACCGACGCCGAGTGCCCGCAGCACGTTGGCGAAGCGGGCCGTACGGCGGGCCAGTTCCCCGTAGGTGACGGTCGAGACGGAGCCGTCCTTGGCGACGCACCGCAGCGCGACCGTGTCCGAGCGATCCGATGCGGCGTGCCGGTCGACCGCCTCGTGTGCCATGTTGAGCCCGCCGCCGGGCAGCCCGGCCAGTGCGGCGCGCGCCTGCGCCCAGGTGAAGGCGGAGCGTGTCCGGTCGTAGTCGGTGAGACGGGGAGTGACGACCGGTGCGGTGTCCTTGTGGATCGTGTCCCGGTGCACAGGCATTCCTCCAGCACTCCCCGGGAGCCGCCTGCCCGGCACTGGCCGACCGTCGACTCGGGGCCGGACCACCGTCCCGGATGGCGAAGGATCGGATAGGGCATCTTTCGGATAAATCAACTTTAAGGAGAAGATGCCCATCACGCGAACCGACCGGCAGGGCGATCACGACTGCCGACCGCGGCACAGCCGTGCGCGACAGGGAGTGCGGGTGCACGCTGAGAAAGCGGGCGAGACGTCGCCGGGCGGGGCGGCCGGGAAGCTGACGGGAGTGGCGGATGGCACCCGACGCACAGCCGTCCGGGCACGACACCGGTGCGGGTGCACGTCCCGACCGACCCGGCCGGCGGGTCGCGGCCGGCGCCGATCCGGACCCGCGCCCCGCTCCGGCCCCGGGGCTCTCGCCGGACGAGGCGGCGCGGCGGCTTGCCCGCCACGGGCCCAACGAGATCCCCGCGGAGCCGCGGACGCCTGTGGTCCGGCGGGTGCTGCACCAGTTGTGCGACCCGCTGATCCTCGTGCTGCTCGTGGCCGCCGCCTTGACGCTGGCCACCGGCGATCTCTCGGACGCGACCGTGATCCTCTTCGTGATCACCGTGAACACCGTGGTCGGTGTCGCACAGGAGGTCCGGGCGGAACAGGCGGTCATGGCCTTGTCCGCCATGAGCGCCCCGGCCGCCAGGGTGGTACGGGACGGCACCGAACGCTCCGTGCCGGCCGCGGAGGTGGTGCCGGGCGACCTGGTCCTGCTGGCCGAGGGAGACATCGTCCCGGCGGACGCGGACCTGGTCGTCGCGGTACGGCTGCTGGTGGACGAGTCCTCGCTGACGGGCGAATCCGTAGCGGTGGAGAAGGCATCCGACGGGGACCCGGCCCGCGGCCGGGTGTCGGCGGGGACGGTCGTCGTCCGCGGTCGCGGCCGGGCCGTGGTCACCGCCACCGGGGCCGACAGCGCGCTCGGCCGGATCGCCTCCCTGATGGGCACCGCACCCGGACTGACCCCCCTGCAACGCCGCCTGGCGAGGTTCGGCCGGACCCTGGCGGCCGTCATCGTGGCGTTGTGTGCGGCGGTCCTCGCACTCGGGCTGGTTCAGGGGCAGCCCGTGGAGCTGATGATCGTAGCGGCGATCAGCCTCGCCGTCGCCGCCGTGCCGGAGTCCCTGCCCGCCGTCGTGACGCTCTCCCTCGCTCTGGGAGCACGGCGGATGGCGGAACGGCACGCCATCGTCCGCCGGCTGCCCGCGGTGGAAACCCTGGGCTCCGTCACCGTGATCGCCACCGACAAGACCGGCACGCTGACCGAGGGCCGGATGGCGGCCGAGCAGCTGTGGACGCCGCGCGGCGAGGCCACGGTCGAGGGCACCGGCTACGACCCCGGGGGCCGGGTGGTGCGTGCCGGGGCGACGGCGACCCCGGAGGCCGCACCCGACCTGGCGGAACTGCTCGGTGCCGCGATGCTGTGCAACGACGCGGCGCTGGCGCCTCCTTCCGACGGCTCCTCGGAGTGGAGTGCGCTCGGCGATCCCATGGAGGCGGCCCTGCTCGTGGCCGGAGCGCGCCTCGGGCTCGACCGCGCGGCGCAGGCCCGCGAACTGCCGCGCGTGGCGGAGGTCCCGTTCGACAGCGACCGTAAGCGCATGACCACCGTGCACCGACGGCCGGACGGCGGCTTGCGGGTCGCCTGCAAGGGAGCGCCCGAGTCCGTGCTCCGGCCGGGGATCCTGCGCGACGGCCCCGAGGCCGTGGCCAGGGCGGCTGCGCAAGCGGAGGTGCTGGCCCGCCGTGGGTACCGCGTGCTCGCCGTCGCCTCGGCCGACCTCGGCGAGGAGGCGGCGCGGCGGCCCGCGGTACGGGAGTCGGGCCTTTCGTTGCGCGGCCTCGTGGGCATCATGGACCCGCCCGGCAGCGGGGCGGCGCCGATGATCGCGGACTGCAAGCGGGCCGGCATCATCCCGGTACTGATCACCGGCGACCACCCGCTGACCGCGCGCGCCGTGGCCGAACGGCTCGGCATCGCCTCCCGGGACGAGGACGTCACCACGGGCGACCGGATCCGCAAGGGCACGGCGGGCGACCTGGCGGGGGTACGCGTCCTTGCCCGGACCAGTCCCGAGCAGAAGCTGGACATCGTCCAGGCGTGGCGCGGGGCCGGGCACGTGGTGGCGATGACGGGCGACGGCGTCAACGACGGCCCCGCCCTGCGCCACGCCGACATCGGCGTCGCCATGGGCGGGCGCGGCACCGAGGTGGCCCGGCAGGCGGCCGATCTCGTGCTCGCCGACGACGACCCCGCCACCATCGTGGCCGCGGTCGAGGAAGGGCGCCGCATCTACGCGAACGTGCGCCGCTTCCTGCTCTACGGACTCGCCGGCGGCACCGCGGAGATCCTCGTCATGCTCCTCGGCCCGTTCCTGGGGATGCCGCTGCCACTGCTGCCCGCGCAGATCCTGTGGATCAACCTGCTCACCCACGGCCTGCCCGGCGTCGCCCTGGGCGCCGAACCCGTCGAGCCGGGCGCGATGCGCCACCGCCCGCGCCCTCCCGAGGAGAGCGTGCTGGGAGCCGGTCTGTGGCCCCGCATCCTCCTCATGGGTGCCTTCATCGCCGTGGTGACCCTCGTGGTCGGAGTCTGGGCCCGGGAGACCGGCCGGCCCTGGCAGTCCATGATGTTCCTGATCCTCGGCGCCACGCAGCTCGGCGTGGCGCTCGGCTCGCGGGCCCGTCCGGGCAGCGCGGCCAACCCGTTCCTCCTGGTCGCCGTGGGCACGGCGCTTTGTCTCCAGGTCGCGGGCGTGTACCTGCCGCTCCTGCGGGAGCTGCTGGGCACCGAGCCCCTCCCCCTCACCGACCTGGTGATCGTCTGCGCGGTGTCCGGCCTGGGTCACGTCGTCATGCGTCTCCAGGCCCGGCTCAAACCGGAACGGCCACCGCGCGGAGGGCCGCCCGGAGCAGAACGGCGTTGACGCGGGGAGACGGCGGCCTCATCGGGCCGTGACGCGTACCGCGGTGACCTTGTACTCGGGGCAGGACGTGACGACGTCGGCGTGGGCGGAGGTCAGGCGGTTGACCCCGCTCGCGGGGAAGTGGAAGGAGCAGAAGACCTGGCCGGGCGCTGTCCGCTCGCCGACCCGGGCGACGAGCCGGGCCTCGCCGTGCCGGCTTTCCACGGTAACGCCGGCGCCGTCCGGGACCCGGAACCGGGCGGCGTCCGCCGGGTGCAGGTCGAGGACGTCGACCGGGTCGAGTGCGAGGTTGCCGCCGCGGCGGGTCATGCTGCCGGAGTTGTAGTGCGCCCAGCGCCGCCCGGTGACAAGGAGCAGCGGGTAGTCGTCGTCGGGCTGTTCACCGGGGGGGAGGTACGGTGCCGCAGCGAGGTGTGCCCGCCCGTCGGGCGTGGCGAACTCCTTCGTGTAGAGCGTGGCTTCACCCGGGCGGCCGGGGTCGGGGCAGGGCCACGGGACGGCGCCTTCCCGATCCAGCCGGTCGTGGGAGAGGCCGGCGAAGGCGGGCGCGACCCGTCCGCACTCGGCCAGCGCGTCCGCCGGAGTGGGGCAGCCCAGGTCGACGCCCATGGCCGAGGCGAGGGCGCGTACGACGTCGTAATCGCTACGTGCTCCGCCCGGCGGGGCCACGGCGGAGCGGACCCGCTGGAAGCGGCGGTCGAAGTTGACGAAGGTGCCGTCCTTCTCCAGCCATGACGCCACGGGGAGCACGACGTCGGCGCGGCGGGCGGTCTCCGACAGGAACAGCTCGTTGCACACCACCAGCGGGCACGCATCCAGAGCGCGGGCCACCTGGTCGGCGTCGGGGTCGGTGGCGCAGACGTCCTCGCCGATGATCCACAGCGCCCGCAGCGTCCCAGCCCGGGCGGCGGCGAACATGTCCGGAATCCTCAGACCGGGGCGCTCCGGAACCCGTACGCCCCAGACCGCCTCGACCCGGGCCCGTGCGGCCGGGTCGACGACCTTGCCGTAGCCGGGCAGGAGGTCGGGCAGCGCGCCCATGTCGGAGGCGCCCTGGACATTGTTCTGGCCACGCAGCGGGTTGACCCCGTATCCCCGGTCGGTGCCGACGGCGCCGCGCAGGATCGCCAGGTTGGCCAGGGACCGCACCCCGTCGGTGCCGTGCAGGTGCTCGGTGACCCCCAGGCCGTAGACGATCGCGGGCCGACGAGCGCGGCCGTACAGCCGGGCAGCGGCGACCAGGTCGTCCGCGGGCACCCCGGTGATGTCCTCGACCCGGTCGGGCGGGTAGTCCTCCAGCAGTGCGGTGAGTTCCGGAAGCCCCGCGGCCCGCTCGTGCAGGAACTCCTCATCGGCCAACCCTTCGTCGAGCAGCACGTGGGCGAGCCCGTGGAAGAGCGCGACGTTGGTGCCGGGCCGGGGCCGGAGGTGGACGTCCGCGTGCAGAGCGAGGCCGACCGCGCGGGGGTCGGCGACGACCAGCCCGGCGCCGCGAAGCACCCGCCGCAGCAACCGTGCCCCGACCACCGGGTGGGCTTCCACGGGGTTGGCACCGACGACCAGCAGGCAGTCGGATCTCCTCACGTCATCGAAGGAGTCGGTGCCGCCGGGCAGGCCGAAGGACGCGGTCAGGCCGGCAGCGGACGGGGAGTGGCACAGGCGTGAGCAGTTGTCGACGTTGTTGGTGCCGATCACGGCCCGCATGAACTTCTGTACGAGATAGTTCTCCTCGTTCGTGGCGCGGGCCGAGGAGATCGCCGCCACCGCGTCCGAGCCGCCCGCGGCGACGGCCGCGCGCATCTCCCGGGCGATCCGGTCGAGCGCCTCGTCCCAGCCGGCGGGCTCCAGGCGGCCGTCGCGGCGGAGCAGCGGCCGGGTCAGCCGTTCGGGGGAGGTGAGGTAGCCGTGGGCGAAGCGGCCCTTGACGCAGGCGTGCCCCTGGTTGACCGGGCCGTCCGGGGCGGGCAGGACCGCCGCGACCTCGCCGTCGGAGGTGACGACGTCCAGGGAGCAGCCGACGCCGCAGTATCCGCACGTCGTACGGGTCGCGCCCGGCCGGTGGGCGGAGGTGAGTCCGCGCCCGGGGCCGGGCTGGGTGATCGCACCGGTGGGGCAGGAGTCGACGCAGCCACCGCACGCCACGCAGTCCGACTCGGCCCAGGAGCCACCGGTGCCGGGAGCGACCACGGTGTCGGTACCGCGGCCGGTCAGGGTGAGGGCGAAAGTGCCCTGGACCTCGGCGCACATCTGTACGCAGCGCCCGCAGGCGATGCACAGATCCCGGTCCAGGTGGACGAACGGGTGCGAGACGTCCGCGCCCCGGCCCCCGGTGCCCCGGGCTGTCTCGGGGCCGAGGCCCATCGACCGGCAGACGTGCGCCAGTTCGCTGGGGTTGCCGTCCGCCAGCGCGCGAGGCGGCAGGGCGGAGGCGATGAGGGCCACGGCGTCCCGGCGCAGCCGCCGGAGGTCTACGGCGTCGGTTTCGACGCGTACGCCCGGTGCGGCCGGGGTCACGCAGGCCGCCACGATCCGCCCGCCGGCCCTCACGAGACACGTACGGCACGAGCCGGCCGGGCTGAGCCGGTCGTCGTGACAGAGCGAGGGCAGCTCAGCTCCGGCCGCTCGCACCGCCGTGAGCAGGGACGCTCCCTCCTCCACCGCGACGCTGACTCCATCGATGCCGACATCGAGCCGCCCGGTCGCACTCACGGCACCCACCCCGCCAGGCGCTCGCCGTAGACGCGGGCGAGGCTGTGCACCGCGGGCGGGATCCGCCGGCCGAAGGCGCACAGGCTCGCCTCGGCCAGTACCCGTCCGAGCTCTTCCCATTCCCGTCCGGGAGCGTTGCCCGTGGAGGCCAGCTCCAGCCCCCGGGGTGCGCCCACGCGGCAGGGAGAGCAGGCACCGCAGCTCTCTGCCGCCGCGAACCGCCAGACGTGCCGCAGCACTTCTTCCGGGGCCACCTGCTGGTCGAAGGCGACAAGCCCGGCATGGCCGAGCGCGGCACCGCGGGCCGCGAGGCCGGCTGTGGTCAGGGGCACGTCCAGGTCGTCCGGTCCGAGAAACCCGCCCAGCGGCCCGCCGACCTGCACTGCGGCCGGTTCGCCGCCGCCCTTGAGGCCACCGCCCAGTTCGGTGACGATCCGCAGCAGCGGCGTACCGAGTTCGACCTCGTACGCGCCCGGCCGGACGAACCGCTCCGACAGGCACACCAGCTTCGTCCCGCTCTCGCCCGGAACCCCCCGGCGGGCGTATGCCTCTCCGCCGCGGGCGACGATCCACGGGACGGAGGCCAGGGTCTCCACGTTGTTCACCACCGTCGGCGCGTCCCACAAGCCGCGCTGGGTCGGATACGGCGGACGCGGCCGGGCACAGCCACGGTCCCCTTCCAGACTCGCGATCAGAGCCGTCTCCTCACCCGCGACATACGACCCGGCGCCCTCCGCCACCGCCACGTGCAGGGTGACGCCCGTCCCATGCACCGACGGCCCGAAGTGCCCGTCGGCGTAACCTTGCTCAACCGCCTCCCGCATCCGTGCCAGCGCGTGCGGATACTCCGAGCGCACCAGCACGACCCCCTGCTCGGCCCCGCAAGCGAAGCAGGCCAGCGCCAGGCCCTCCAGCACCCGCTCCGGGTCCGCCTCCAGCAGCAGCCGATCGGCGTACGAGCCGGGATCGCCCTCGTCCCCGTTGGCCACCACCACAGTGCCGGGGGCCTGCCCGGCCGCCTCCCACTTCGCGGCCACCCGGAACCCGGCGCCCCCGCGTCCCCGCAGCCCGGACAGGGCCACCTGAGCCCGGACCTCATCGGCGGCACCGGTGGTGACGATCCGCGGCCACACCCGCCACGACGGCTCGCCGGCCACCGCGCCTCCCAGCAGGACGGGGTCGCCGGTGTCGTCGGCTGCCGGGATCCCGGGCACCCGGGCCGGCTCGCGTCCCGCGAGCTGACGGGCGAGCGTCGGGCCGGTGCAGGGTGTGTCGCCGTCGAGCGCGGCGGGACCCGCATAGCAATACCCCAGACAGCGGACGGATTGCAGCGATGTCTCCCCGTCCGATGAGGCCGTACCTGCCCGGACTCCCAGCGCCTGCTCCGTCTCGCCGAGATGACGTCCGGCTCGCGCGGCGAAGCATGCCGTCGCCGTACAGACGCGTACGTGACGGCGGCCGTGCGGTGTAGCGAGATCCTCGTAGTAGGTCGCCGGTCCGAGCCCGGCGGCAGCGGGCAGGCCCATATCCGCGACGACAGCCGGAGCCCAGGCTCCGGGGTCTTCTCCCGTACCCGCCCTGCTCACGGCCAGGGACTCCAGCAGCCGTCGGCCCGGCCGCCCGCACCGGTCGGCCAGCGCGCGAAAGGCGTCGAAGCGGTCTCCTGGGCCCGTGGGATTCATGCCCTCATCCTGAAGTCAGCCGCAAAACCGCGCAATCGAGGCATAGGGAATTGGCAGGTGGCCGGGCCGCGAGGACAGAGGCCGTCCCGGCACGAGGGGCAAGCCCGCGCCTGATCTCTTTCCTTGAGGCCGCCCGTCGGCTGCGGACTGAGCCGTGCGGGTCCGCGCTCGTCAGGGACACCCTCGCCGGCCGGTGGCTCCGCCATGATGGGTGGGGATGGACCGCACGGTACCGGGGCGAGGGCCGCGGATCTGAAGCGGTGCGGCGCGCTTCTGGTGGTTCGTGATCCGGTGGGGCTGGTCGACCCATGAGCGGCGACCGGACCCGGTCGTACGTGGGCCAGGACCCGCGGCAGGAACGGCTACGCGAGGCGCTGTGCGACATGCGCACCGGCTGCGTCGCCACGCACGGCGCCGTTCCCGGGTCCGGCGACTTCCGGAGGCGCTCACCGCGACGTGGCCGGTGCTCAAGGGCGAAAGCACGCTCGGGCGGTCATTCATGCGGGACGACGGCGACGGGCGCGGTGGCGTGGTGCATCAGGGCGTGCGTCACCGGGCCGATCAGCGTGGGGAACCGCAGGCGCTTGTGCGTGCGGCGCCCTACGACGAGCAGATGGGCGTCGGCGCCCTGCTCCAGCAAGCGTGGTGCCACCTCACCCTCCAGCAGCGCACGCTCCACCTCCACGTCCGGATAACCGGTCCGGAACGTGTCGAGGGCGGAGTCGAACTTCTTCCGTGTGGTCGCCCGCAAGTCGGTCCCGACCTGCGGGTTCGGCAGTGCCGACGGGTAGGCGTAGATGGACGAGCGCTGCCACATGTGGACGACGCGGAGCGTACGATGCGCCCGGCGGGCGGCATCGAAAGCGAACTCCAGCACCGGTTCGAAGCGGTGCTGGAGATCCACGCCCACCACCACGGGGAGGTCCCGTTCCCCGGTGCCCGGCTGCCAGTCCTGCCGGACCAGGACGGTGGGCCCGGTGGCGTGCGCGATCACCGGCAACGCCACACTTCCGGTGAAGAAGCCCGTAGCCACACCGATGCCCCGCGACCCCAGGACGAGTAGTTCTCCCTCCTGCGATGCGTCGAGAAGTGCCTTCACCGCCGGTTCCGCTGTCGCGCCCCCGCTGATCTCTACTTCCGGGTACCGTTCCGCCGTCTCCCGGCATGCGGTGGCGATCCGGCCCCGGACCCACTCCTCGTGCAGAGAGCCGCCGGGGCTGCCCGGCTGGTCCCTCGTCACTGCCTCGGCGTGGACGATGCGCAGAGAAGTCCGACGCGAGGCCGCTTCCGCCGCTGCCCACCGAACGGCCGCCATACTCGGATCCGACCCGTCCACACCTACTACCACGTGCGGCGTTGTCATCGCTGCCTCCCCGGGGAGTGGACCGGGCGACGTGGTGACAAGTAGTGCCCGGTCGCGGAAGAGCTTCGCGGCATCCGGGACGCCGCTCTTGCAGACTGCCGCTGCGGCAATACGGCACACGAGAGCCGTACGGGTTCACCGCAGGGACCTTCGGGCACCACCCTTGCCGCGTGCAGCGTCCGGTGACACTGCGCAACGCATCCAGTGCTCCGCGCAACGTCACCGCGCTCCGGAAGCAGGCCCGCTCTGTCGTCGACGTGATCAGCGGGCGTGGAGTCAGGCGCCACGGAGGGATACCGCGCGGCGGCCGTCGCAGCGGCCTCGCGAACTCGCCGATCGCGCGGAAAGCTCGGCGACGGCTCTCGGTCGCGGCTCCGCGTGAGGGCGGCACGTGCGTGACGCGGTCGGTGCCCCTCACCCGTCGATGACCGGGCGGCGGGCGCGGCTCCGGTCCGGTCACCGGTCTGGGTGCCGTACACGGCCGGAAGGGGAGCCTGATGTCGAGGACCGCGACGTCGGGCCGGAGCGCGGGGCCGCGGGCCACGGCCTCCTCGGCCGTCGCCGCCTCTCCCGCGACCCGGATGTCGGGCTCGTCCTCCAGCAGGTCCCGCAGCCCGCGCCGCACCACGTCGTGGTCGTCCAAAGGAAGCCTCCGGCCCGACCGCGACGACCGTGTGCGTCATGACGTCGCTGACCAGATACGGCGAATGGTTCATGACGATCCTCCCGGGGCCGGAACAGGGCACGGGCCGCGCGCCGGATGAGCAAGGTCGAACTACCACGCCGGCAGGGAGACCTGCTCGTGCGCGCCGGAGTATCACCCGTACGGCGAACAGATCAGAACCGACCGGCCGGGTCCCCCGCGGTCGCTCCTCCTGCAGGCCTCACCCCTGCGGGACGGACCACTGGCCCCGGCCCGGGCCCTCCGGCCCGCTTCCGGGACGAGTGGCCCCTGCACCGGGCGGTCCTCGGCGAAGGATCCTTGAGGAGGACCGCGATGGCGCCTTTTGCAGCCGGGGAGGCGACCTCGACGAAAGGACGTGAGCGTGATGGAACACCCCGTGGTCGTGGGTACCGACGGCTCCACTCCCAGCCTGCAGGCCATCGACCTGGCGGCCGACGAGGCAGCCCGGCACGGCGTACCGCTGAGGGTCGTTTTCGCCTCTCTCTGGGAGAGGTACGAATCGGTGGTCCCCGACATCAGGGAGGACAAGCGCCCACCGCTGGAAGTGCTCGCCGAGACCATCGCCGCCTCCGGGGCCGAGCGGGCCGGGAGGCGTCAGCCGGATCTGAAGGTGACTGGCCGGGTCCTGGCCGACGAGCCGGCGACTGCCCTCCAGGAGGAGAGCCATGAGGCGTTCGCCGTGGTCACCGGCTCCCGCGGCCGGGGCGGCATCGCGTCTTTGCTGCTCGGCTCGGTGAGTCTCGCGGTGGCCGCCCGAGCCACCTGCCCGGTCATCGTGGTACACGGCGACGAGAAGACGTGGGACGACAGCTCCCGTCCCGTAGTCCTGGGAGTGAGCGAACTGGCCGAAGGCCAGGCAGCCACCGAGTTCGCCTTCCGTGAGGCGGCCGCACGGCACAGCCCGCTGCTCGCCGTACGGGCATGGCGATGCCCCGTCTACGAGACGCAGGGCCATCTCGGACACGGCTCGGTGGCGCTCCACGAGGAGAAGGCCGCAACGGTCCTCACCAATGTGCTGCATGAGCCGCACCGCGCTCACCCCGGCGTCGAAGTACGGCACCGCGTCGCCGAAGGCCCGGCCCATCACGTCCTCATGGGTGCCTCCGCGGAAGCCGGGCTGGTCGTGCTCGGCGCCCCGCGCCGGCGAGGCCGCGCCGGACTGCAGTTGGGGCGCGTCACGCACGCGCTCCTGCACCACGCCACGTGCCCCGTCGCCGTTGTCCCCGAGCGGCACTGACACTCGGCCGTGCCCCGCGGGAGAAAGCCACACCCACCGGATTCATGCGCTGTGGCTCACGTCGCTGCCCGCGGCCTGCGGCTTCCGCCGGCGGCGCGAGTCGGGTGGGGGAGCCCAGGCTACAGGCCGACTCGTCTGTCTTCACGGCCCCGACTTGGGCGTTTGCCCTGGTCAGGGCGACCGACGCGGACGGCGGCCATCAGGGCACCGGTCTGGTCATCCCATGAACAACCGTTTCGGAATGGGCTGTCACGGCAGAACGAGCGGTGAACGCACGATGCGGAATCCCACGTCGTCGATCCGGAAGGTCGGGTGGCTTCGCCGACGTACCGAGGCCCGGCAACTCCACTGCTCGTCGGCCCATCCACCGCCGCGGAGCACCCGATAGGTGCCATACACCTCGGCGTCGTAGACATCCCAGCACCAGTCCCACACGTTGCCCAGCATGTCGTACAGGCCCCAGGCATTGGGTCGTTTGCCGCCCACAGCGTGGATTTGCCCATCCGAGTTGCCCCGGTACCAGGCGACTTCGTCGAGTTGGCCGTACCGCGGGCCGGTAGTGCCCGCACGACAGGCGTGCTCCCATTCGGCCTCGGTCGGCAACCGGTACCCGTCCGCGCGGGTGTCCCATTCGACCGTCTCCGCGGTGGCATGGAGCTGATAAGTGGGCGGCAGCCCTTCACGCTGGGACAACGCATTACAGAACCGGACCGCGTCCCACCACGAAACGCCCTCAACGGGCAGCCGGTCGCCCCGAGCGGTACTCGGCCGCTGACCGGTGACCTGTGCGTACAGCAACTGCGTGACCGGGAACGCCGCCATGTGGAACGGCGCGACCTCGACCGGCCAACTGCGCTGCGTCCGCCGGTCCGACAGCGTCACGCGCCCGGGTGGGACCGCGACCATCTCGTTCCCTGCCCCCGTCTCCATATCAGGCCACCCTATCTGCGTCTTCCTACGGGTACCGATCCTTCTGAGGGGGTCCGCGGAGGCGGCGAAGACAGATCATGCTGCAGGCCAGTTCCAGCAGTGCTGGGTGGAGGTCCGCTCTGCGCTCGTCACGGATGCGGAGTCGTTTGAACTGATGGGGCCAGGCGGTTGGGCCGGCCGCGCGGCGAGGTGCTCGCCGAGAGGCGAGTCCTGTTCCGCGCGGCCTCCCGCCGAACCGGACATGACGGTTTCCCTGTCATCCGGCTCTCCCGTGACTACTGCGTGAGTGGTCTGGCCGGCCGTTCCGAGTGGATGCGGTCGTGGCATACGTCGCAGGCCACGACGGTTTTGCGGCGCCGTTGAAGCATGACGCGCGCCCAGTCGGAAGGCGGGTTCGGCGGTCGTCGGGTTGTTCGCGGCGCTGGTCCCGGCGTTCCGGGCGGGCCGGATGAACGTGCTGAACGCCATCGCGACCGAGTAGCGGCGGTACGCGGTGGAGGGGCCCGGCGAGGCTGGTGGGCATCGCCGGGCCCCATGCCCGTTTCCCGGTACGGGGGTGCCGATCACGGGCGGCCCGTGCCCGATACGGGGGCAGCGGTCACGGGCGTCTGCGGGGAGCGGGCCGCCAGGAGCGGCCCGCTCAAGTGGCGCCTGCGAGAAGCGACCTGCGAGCCGGCGCCGGCTACGGGGTCCAGACGATCGGCTTGTCCTCGTAGTCGTCCTCCTCGTACGAGGCGCCGGCGACGGCGGCGCCGGGCCCGGCGCCCTGCAGCCGCTTCGTCTCGTACGAGGCGCCCGCCTCGGCGAACTCGTCGGGCGCCACGCCCTCCGCGCAGCCCTCGACGTCCGCGCCGAAGACCGTGGCCCCCGTCTCGCCGCCGTCCGCGGTGGTGCCGACGAGGTCCGGCGGGTACGAGCCGCCGAGGTCGCTGCCGTCCGCGTTCTCGATCGTGTACTCGACGCAGAACGGCGTGATGTCCGCGTCGCCGTTCTCCCCGAGCGCGGCGTCGAAGGCCGCCTTGTCCACGTCCGACACCCCGGTGACGGTGATCCCGATGTGGCCGGTGGCGCCCGCCCTGTCGTAGGGGACCACCGCCTGCTCGCCGATCTTCAGCTTCGTCCCCGGCGGCGTCACCTCGACCTCCTTCGGCGCGGCGGCCGGGCTCTCCTCCTCCGCGGCCTCCGGCTCCGACTCCGGCTCGGGCGCGGCCTCCTCGGAAGTCCCGGACTCCGGATCCGCCGCGGAGGAGTCGGAGTCGTCGTCCGAGCAGCCCGCAAGGGCGAGCGCGGCGAAGCAGACCAGCGCCGGCACGGTCATCCGAGTTCGGTTCACTTCGGTGATGCCTTTCGGAAATGCGCGGTGGCGCGCGCGGTCTCCCGCAGGTAGGTGCACGAGAGGTATGCGTAAAGGACACGAGCGGCGCCCCGCACGCAGATTCGTGTCGCACCCACGATTCCACCCCGGGGCGCGGAAGGTCATTGACGCTCTGAGGACACTTTCTTGAAGATGCGTGCACTGCGCCGCGGCGCGCGTCTCAGGATCCGGCCCGGGTAAATGGCGGGTAAACGCGTGCCCTAGGCTCGGGTGCCCTGCCTCGGGGGCAGAAGGGGTGGAGCGTGATCGGGGACGAGTTCCGCAACGACGGGGTGCCGGCGGCCGAGCGGTTCACGCACTGGCGGGACCGCATGTGCGGGCGGATGGAGGGATTCTGCGTCGAGGAGGCGGACGCGGCGGACCGGGCCGACTCCGGATTCCTCGCCGAGGAACTGGAGATCGGCCTCGGCGGGCTGGGGGTCGCGTCCCGCAGGTATTCGCCCGTGGACATCCACCGCAAGAGCGCCGACGCCAACAAGGAGGGCTACCAGATCCTGATGCCCGTCCAGGGCGCGCTGCTCACGGACTGGGAGGGCCGGCCCACCGTCTCCCGGCCGGGCGCCCTGTACTTCCACGACGGGACCCGGCTCAACACCCTCGGCCTGCGCGCCCCGGACGCCCGCGGCCACTTCCACGCGCTGACCATCGACATCCCCAAGGACACCCTCACGCTCCCGGCCAGGAGCCTCGGGCGGCTCATCGGGCAGAACCTCCCCGGCGACGAGGGCCCCGGCGCGCTCCTGACCGGCGTCGTCAGCCACGTACTGGACAGCGCCACCGCCTACCGCCCCACCGACACCACCCGGCTGGGCGCCGCCGTACTGGACCTGGTCCACGCCTACCTGGCCCACCAGCTGGAGTCGAAGACGACGGCGGCGCTGGACCCCGAGCACCGCCAGCACGCCCTGCTGGTGCGGGTGGTGGACTTCATGCGCCACCAGCTCGCGGACCCGGAGCTGACCCCGCAGCGGGTCGCGGACGCCCACCACATCTCCGTCAGCTACCTGCACCGGATCTTCCGCGCGCACACCGAGGGCCGCCAGACGGTCGCGGGCTGGATCCGCCGCCAGCGCCTGGAGCACGCCCGCCGCGACCTGGCGGACCCCGTCCTCGCAGCGGTCCCGGTGCACCGGATCGCCGCCCGCTGGGGCTACACCCACGCGGCCGCGTTCACCCGCAACTTCCGCGCGGCGTACGGGGTGACGCCCCGGGAGTACCGGCACGGGTCGGTCGGCGACTCCTGACGACGACGGCCTGGCCGGGTAGGACCGCCGCATTGCTGCGGCGGTCCCCCCTCAGAACCGTGCGGGCCCGTTGTCCGAGCACACGGCTCAAGCGAGCCCTGACGGCTCGCGGGCGTGTGCAGGTGCCGGCTGGTGTTCGGTTACGACGAGGTGATCCTGCGCGATCAGGTCGCCGACGTGGGTGAGTTCGACGTCGTGGTCGACATGGTCGGCGGTGCGACCCGGCCCGCCAGTCTGGACCGGCCGGCCCCGATGGGATGCCTGGTGGTGACGGGCAACGCGTCGGGTGGCCCGTCTCCACGGGCTGCCGGGCGGGTGGCCGCATCAGTCGTCCCGTACGTCCCGGATCGCCGGCGTGGCCGGGTTGGCGCGGCCGGCGGCGGCGTTCAGCCGGAACGCGCCGCGCAGGCCGTGGAAGACGGCCATGACGTAGGCGCCGGCGGCGATGGCCAGGGCGGCGGCCCACGGGTGGCTGGGTATCTCGGCCCAGAGCGCGAAGAGGGCGGTCAGCAGGATTCCGGTCAGGCCGGCAAGCGCGTTGCGCAGGGGTGAATTGCCGAGCAGGTTCGGGAACTCCTCGCCGACGAGGCCCTTGATCAGGTGCGGGAGCGCGTTGGTGCCCGTGAGGCCGACAAGCGCGGCAAACGCGATGGTCTGGAACATGACTTCCTCGATTTCGGTCAACAGGTGTTGCCTGAAAGCTAACGTCGACCCTCCTTCGAGTCAACATGTGTAGACTGAACCGATGGCTTCCGCACCTGTCCCCCGGGCCGAGCAGCGTCGCCGTACCCAAGATCGGATCTTGGCGGCGGCGCGGAAGCTGTTCGCCGAGAACGGCTACGACCGCACGACGATCCGCGCGATCGCGGCCGCGGCGAAGACCGATCCCGGCCTGGTGATGAGGTACTTCGAGTCGAAGGAGAAGCTCTTCGCCCGGATCGCCGTGGTCGACCGGCACGAGCGCGTCGGCGGAACCCCCGAGGAGGTCGCTGAGCTGCTGCTGGCGTCGCTGGGTGAGAAGGTCACGGCGGAGCCGGCAGGAGCGCTGGCGGCCATCAGGTCGATGTTCACCCATCCCGAGGCGGCCGAGGCGGTGCGCGAGGCGATGCTCGCCGAGCAGCGCCAGGCTACTGAGACGTTGCCGGGGCAGGACGCGGACCTGCGGACCGGGCTGATCGGGGCGCTGACACTGGGGACCGTCATCGGGCGGTACCTGCTGGGCCTGGACGGGCTGCGGGACGCGCCGCCGGAGCGGATCACGGCATTGCTGCGCCAGTCGTTCCACTCGATCGTCCACGGCGATCCGGATCCCGGCCCGAGCGCGCGTTCCGAGTGAGATCGAGCCATCTGCGGGTGGGGGGAGGCCACAACGCCGATCAGGGGGCGGAGCGGGAGCGTGCCGCCTTGGCGCGGTTACCGCAGGTGTTCACTCCGCACACCACCAGCGGCGCCGGCCACGGGAGGCGCCGGCGAAGAACCAACCGCCGCGATCGCAGCTGCCCACGGGAACCAAGCCCAGGTCCAGAGCGTGTTTCGGCTCGCCGAGGAGTTCGTACTCTGGTCCGTGCCCGGGGTACGGCGTCCAGCAGAAGGCCGGCTCGGCACTCTGCACCACAGTGGCCGCCGCGTGACGGATCCACATCTCTCGTTCGTGGTCGAGGTTGTGCGGGGTGTGCCCCGGCTCGCTCCTCGGCGCCGGGGCGCGGCGTGGTGGTCCGGTTTCACCCCCGGTCGATACCTGACATGGCGCAGGCAGCTCCAAGACCCGGTCGCCATCCGGTCGCTGGCCCTCGGCATCAGCCAGACGAACGGTGACAGGGACAACGAGGCCGGGGCGTGGATCAATCCCGGCTCCGCTCTTCGGGAGGTTCGGCGCTTCGACGAAGCCATCACCGCCCACGAGACCGCACCCGACTCATGCCAGGAGATCGGCGCCACCCATCACCAAGCCATCGCCTGGAACAACCTCGGCACCGCCTTCGGGGTCGTCGTAAGTTCGACGAAGCCATCGCCGTCTCCGAACGCGCCGTCAGGCTGTTCACCGAAACCGCCGACGCCTTCCGCACCGGTCAGGCTCTCGGTGAACTCGCCGTCACCCTCGCCGAGTCCGGTGCCTCCCCCGCCGACGTACGCGCCACCCTGCTGCGTGCCGCCGACGCCTACGAACAGGCCGGGGCCGCCGACGAGGCGGCCGGCGCGCGGGCGGAAGCCGACAAGTCGACCTGAGCAGAAGTCATTGGTCTACACCTTGTCTTGGTGCAGACCAAGGTGATTGACTGCGCCCCGTCAAGCTCCCACACCGGCGTTCGCGCCGGTGACCCCCCACCAGGAGAGTGATGAGGTGCTGAGGAAACTCGGAACGAAGGTCAAAGCCCTGCTCGCGATCGGGGCGCTGGCCGCGGCGCTGGCCGTCGTGGTGCCCGTGACCGCGTCGGCCGGTGAAGGCGGCGAGGGCGGCACGGCGGGCAAAGGAGGCGCGGACAAAGCGGCGGCTGCGGAATTCATCGTCAGCGAGGCGCAGTTCAACCAGATGTTCCCTGGTCGGAATGCCTTCTACACGTACCAGGGGCTGACCGACGCGCTCAGCGCGTACCCCGCGTTCACCGACACCGGCGACGAGACCACCAAGAAGCGGGAGGCCGCCGCCTTCCTGGCGAACGTGAGCCATGAGACCGGCGGGCTCGTGCACATCGTCGAGCAGAACCAGGACAACTACCCGCACTACTGCGACGCGTCGCAGCCCTACGGCTGTCCCGCCGGGCAGGCCGCGTACTACGGGCGCGGGCCCATCCAGCTCAGCTGGAACTTCAACTACAAGGCCGCCGGCGACGCCCTCGGCATCGACTTGCTGAACGACCCCTGGCAGGTGGAGCGGAACGCCGCCGTCGCGTGGAAGACCGGCATCTGGTACTGGATGACGCAGTCCGGGCCCGGGTCGATGCCCGCGCACGACGCGATCGTCGGCGGGCACGGTTTCGGCGAGACCATCCGGGCCATCAACGGGTCGCTGGAGTGCAACGGCGGCAACCCCGGCCAGGTGCAGAGCCGGATCGACAAGTACACGCAGTTCGTGCAGATCCTCGGCACGACCCCCGGCGACAACCTCAGCTGCTGACCGGCGCCGCTGACCGCCGCTGATCCCGGCCGGGCGCGCGGCCCGGTCCCGCCCTTCCCGGGCGGGTCGCGTGCCCGGCCGTACCCCCCACGTAACCACCCCCCACCCGGAGGCAGTTGTGGCACGCGTACGTACACACAAGTTCCGGAGGACACGTCACCGCCTCGTCGGTGCCCTCGCCGCCGCGTCGCTCACCGCTGGCGCGCTCGTCGCCGCGGCCGTCACCGAGGCCGCCGCCGACCCCGAGCCGGTGCCCCACGGCGCCGCCGCGGTTCCCGCGCACGCCGTCACCGGCTACTGGCAGAACTTCGACAACGGCGCCACCGTCCAGACCCTCGCCGACGTCCCCGAGGCGTACGACATCATCGCCGTCGCCTTCGCCGACGCGACCGGCGCGCCCGGCCAGGTCGACTTCGCCGTCGACCCCGCGCTCGACTACACCGAGGAGGCCTTCAAGGCGGACATCGCCGCCATGCAGGAGAGCGGCAGGTCGGTCGTGATCTCGGTCGGCGGCGAGCGCGGCGCGGTCTCCGTCAACGACGCGGCGTCCGCGGAGGCCTTCGCCACCAGCATCCTGGCGCTCATGGAGGAGTACGGGTTCGACGGCGTCGACATCGACCTGGAGAACGGGCTCAACTCCACGTACATGACGCAGGCCCTGGAGGCGATCCACGCGGGCGCGGGCGACGGCCTGGTGGTGACGATGGCGCCGCAGACCATCGACATGCAGTCGCCGGACAACGAGTACTTCAAGACGGCGCTGAACATCAAGGACTTCCTCACCGTCGTCAACATGCAGTACTACAACAGCGGTTCCATGCTGGGCTGCGACGGGCAGGTCTACTCCCAGGGCACGGTCGACTTCCTCACCGCCCTGGCCTGCATCCAGCTTGAGAACGGGCTCGACCCCTCGCAGGTCGGCCTCGGCACGCCCGCCTCGCCGCGGGCGGCGGGCGGCGGGCATGTGGAGCCGGGCGTGGTGACCGACGCGCTCGACTGCCTGACGCGGGGCACCGGCTGCGGCTCGTTCACGCCGGAGAAGACGTACCCGGGCCTGCGCGGCGCGATGACCTGGTCGACCAACTGGGACGCCGCCAACGGCAACGCCTGGTCGGGCACGGTCGGGCCGCACGTCGACGAACTGCCCTAGCCGTACGGAGAACAGCGGCCCGTAGCAGGAAGGACTGAGGGCCGGGGTGCCGTTC